>CAMWQH010000045.1 GCA_947176435.1 uncultured Mycoplasmataceae bacterium | reverse complement strand
GTCTTGTTCTAAGTACTTATCATAATTTTGTTTTTTTACTAAACCTGCTTTATATCCATATTTAATAAGGCGATCATCTGCATTATCATTTCTAAGAAGTAATCTATATTCAGCACGACTTGTTAATAATCTATAAGGGTCATTTACTCCTTTAGTAACAATATCATCAATTAAAACTCCGATATATGCTTCATTACGTTTAAGGATTAATGGTTTCTTACCTTTTATAGAATTAATCGCATTAATTCCGGCCATTAAACCTTGACACGCTGCTTCTTCATATCCTGAGGTTCCATTAACTTGACCTGCAAAATACAATCCTTTAATTAATTTAGATTCTAATGATGGTCAAAGATCTCTTGCATCTATTGCATCGTATTCTATAGCATATGCATATTTTTTAAACTTTGCATGTTTTAGTCCCACAATAGAATGAACAAATTTTTCTTGAACATCTTTTGGCAAAGAAGTTGAAAGACCTTGAAGATACATTGTATCCATTTCTAGAGATTCTGGTTCAATAAAAACTTGGTGTCTAGGTTTATTTGCAAAACGAACTATTTTGTCTTCAATGCTTGGACAATATCTAGGTCCAACACCAGAAATTTGTCCAGAATACATCGCTGATTTGTTAATATTCTTTTTAATAATTTCATGAGTTTTACCGTTTGTGTATGTTAAATAACATACTTGTTGTTTTTTAAGTGGAATAAATTTTTGATTGAAGTGCGAAAATGATAACTTTTCATTTGTACCTAATTCAATTGTCATTTCATCATAATCTATAGAATTTTTATATATTCTTGGTGGGGTTCCGGTTTTTAATCTAATTATTTTAAAACCTAATTTCTTTAATTGTGTCGAAAGTGTCTCACTTCTTTTGTGGTTTGATGGGCCTTCTTCTTTTTTAATATTACCCATATGGGTAATCGCTTTCATATATGTACCAGTAGTAATGATAACTTTTTTACATGAATATTTTTTTGTAGGAGTTACAATTCCTACAACTTTTTTATTTTTAATAATTAATTCACAAATTTCAGTCTCTAATAAAGTTAATTTTTTGTGCTGTGCAATTTGTTTTAAAAATCACTTATGATATTTTAATTTATCAATTTGAGCCCTTAATGCTCATACACCAGCACCTTTTGAACTATTTAATAATTTCATTTGTAGTTGGTTGGCATCAGTAGCAATACCTTGCATACCACCTAATGCATCAATTTCTCTAGTTACTATTCCTTTAGCAGGCCCACCAATTGATGGATTACACGGTGCTTCAGCTACTGAATCTTTTGATAAAGTCGCAATAGCTGTTTTATATCCTAAATTTGCACAAGCAAACGCTGCTTCTACACCGGCATGTCCTGCTCCTACAACAATTACATCAAAATTGTTAATCATAATAAAAATTATTATAAATAAAAAACACACCATGTTTGGTGTGTTAATCTAATTAGTTAATTTCATTGAATGTCATTAAAATCTTGACCTTCTTTAACCGGAAATACCTCTTTAAATCAATTTTTGAATTTTTCTATTTGTTCAGAATTTAACCCCATTGTATATACATGTGCAGAACCATACATATAAATTGATTCATGCACTTTTCAAGTTGGTAATTGAATAAAATTTTTGAAATATAATTTCGAATTATCAAAGAATTTTCATCCTCCTCAAGCTTCACCCAAAGTACAATTAATAGGATTTTTAAAATAAATTGTAGCATTTCCATCATTCATTCAAAAACTATAGTAATTTACAGAAGTAACTTTTTCTGGAATCTCTACATACTCTAATGATGGAATACCAGAAGTATTATAGAATGCACAATCTGGTATTTTTGTAACTTCAGAATTATCTTCAAAAATAATATTTTTAACTGAAGATGGTATCATATTTTGGAATACGTTATTTTTAAAAGATTTTATTGTATTAGGTATATACATTGTGTCATAATTTTTATACTTTGAATCATCTTTATCAAATCCATCAATAAATCCTAAACATTGCCCATCTGAGTCTACATTGAAAACATTTTCAGTTCCTTGATATGGTAATGGGTTATATTTTGTTGGTCTTGGATCTGGAATTGATGAATTTTGTGAAGAACATGAACATGACGAACTAGTCGCACAAGCAGTAACACATCCAAATATCCCTGGCGGTGATAAAATAAAAGTTTTAAAAAATTTTCTATTCATAATTAACCATTATATTAAAAAAAAAAAAAAACAATTAAATGTGAGATTTGTTGTTACAAATTAGAATATTGTGCTTCCAGGTAATACTGTACCAATCATTAATAATGTGATACACAATACAACTATACCGCCAATTAAGAATCAAGAAGATTTGTAATATCTTGATAACGGAATATCACAAATTTGCAAACAAATTACAAATGGACCAGCAGTAGGCATTGTTAAGTTAACTAAACCATTTGCCATTGAGAATCCTAAGATTGATCCAGAAACAGTCATTCCAGTCCCATTAACCGCAGCAGTTCCTCCGGTTAACGCAGGACCAATTGTAGGGAATACACTACGCGCAAATCCAGACATTGAAGGAATGAAAATTGAAATTATAAAGAACAAGACAAATAACACAATTGCAAACGCAGCAGGTGGTAATGAAGTAGCAGTGTTCTTAACTGCTTCAATTAATACTGATTGAATACCAGTTTCAGTTAATAAGATACTAAATCCGTTTGCAATAGCAACAATTAATGCAACACCTACGAATTCTTGCGCTCCTTCAACAACCGTATTGCCAAATTTCTTTTCACCTTGTCAATTAATAATTGCAATAAAGAAAGTTGCGGCAAAAAACAAGAAAGCCATTTCAAATACTGATCAAGTACCAATTGGAGTAATGTTAGAAGTTATTTGGTGAGTAATGGGATCATATGATTGACCTGCAATGTATGGGAAGTATTGAGCTAAAACACTTCCTAATAACTCAAATCCATTCATACCTGTCATTGTATCTCATGGAATAGCACCAACAATTAATAACACAAATGTCAAACAGAAGCAAATTAAAACAACTTTTCTTTTTCTTGTTAATGGTGGAATAGCATTAGCGTCAAATGAGAAACTTTCTAAATGCTTGTCTCTCTTATCATAAACAATAGATTTAGTTGGATCTTTTTTAATTCTTTTTGTGTATCAAATAATATAGCTAATAACAAATGTTGCTAACACTATTAACGAAACAATACGTCAAATAATACCAGTTGAAGATAACATTTCTGTAATTTCAGGGTAAATAGAAATAATACCTTGATTAGCAGCATTAAAAGCATTATCAATTAATATTGGGTTAATTGTTGATGCTAAACATCCAATACCAGCACCAAAACAAATAACTAGGAATGCTGTATATGAGTCAAATCCAGCAGCTAATAGTATGGGAATCAACAAGAAGTAGAAAGGAATTGTTGCTTCACACATACCGAATGTAGTACCACAAAGCATAAATACAAGAAACAAAATAATGATTAACATTGTTTCTTTTCCTTTTAGTTTTAGGAAAATAGCACCAATCCCGGCATCCAAAGCTTTTGATTGATTAACAACTTTTAGGAATGCCGACATTAAGAACAAGAAGATTATTAATTCAGCACAAGAAATAAATCCCTGAATTGGAGCTGTAAACAATTCTAGCAATCCAGCTGGGTGAAATTGACCAGAAGGATTAGAACCAGTAGCTCAATATATTATTCAACTTGCTACAATTACAAGAAATAACAAAGAAAACAAAATCGCAAATATAGAAGGACTATAAATTTTTCGTTTTTTCTTCAATTCTTTTTTATCTTTACTTTTTTTACTAAACATTTCATATTTAGTATAAACAAAATATTTAAATATTAAATCATTTTTTAATATTTTTCTATTTATTTTAATATTGATATTAAAATAAAATAAGAAAGGCAAAAATAATGAAAAAAAATAAGTATTTAATTTCACTTGACAGAATTAAAAAGTCATCTCAAAAAATGAGCAAAATTCTTGCTCCTACTCCATGTGTGTTTGAATGATATGCATCAAACTTAACTGGATCTCAAATTTACATGAAACTTGAAAATATGAATATTGTTAAATCTTTCAAGATTCGTGGAGCATTAAATGCAATTCTTAACTTGGATAAGAAAAAAGTTAAAGGTGTTATTACTGCTTCTGCAGGAAATCACGCACAAGGTGTTGCTTACTCTGCAACTAAAGCTGGTATTAAATCAATTATCGTAATGCCAAAATCAGCTCCAATGGCAAAAATCAATGCTACTAAAGGATTTGGCGGTACAGTTGTTGCTGACAAATGTGATACATTTGATGAATGTAATGAATATGCTCAACAACAAGCTAAAGCATTAAACTATACTTTTGTTCCTCCGTTTGATTCAGAAGATGTAATTGCAGGACAAGCTACAATTGGTTTAGAAATGATGCAACAAGTTCCTAACTTAGATATGGTAATTGTTCAAATTGGTGGTGGCGGTTTAATTGCTGGTGTTGCTTCTGCTATTAAACAAATCAACCCTAAAGTAAAAATTATTGGTGTTCAAGCTAAGAACTTCCCAGCAATGGTTAACTCATGAAAAACAAAGAAACTTCATGGTGAATCAGCAGGTATTCCTACATTAGCAGATGGTATGGCTGTTAAAATGCCAGGTAAGATTACATACTCTGTTGTTAAAGACTTAGTTGATGATATGGTTACAGTTACTGAAGACGAAATTGCTAATGCAATTGCTTTCTTACAAGAAAAAGGTAAGATTGTATCTGAAGGTGCTGGTGCTTGTGGTATGGCTGCAATCCTTGCTAAAAAAGTTAATGTTAAAGGAAAGAAAGTTGGTATCATCATTTCTGGTGGTAACATTGACCCAGATAAATTAACTTCTGTTACTGAATGTGCCTTAGAAGGTCAAGGTAGAAAAGGTGTATTCCATATTAAATTTAATAACTCTAAAGAAGCAAAAAAATTAATGGACGTTGCTAAAAAATGTGATGCTAAAATTTACTTCCCATGTGGATGTGCCGCATGTGCAAAATGTATGCCAATAAAAAAACCTTTAGTATTAAAAGCGTATTTCCCAAACAAAGCTTGTAAAACTAAATTTGGTAAAATTTATAAATTTAATTAATTTGTTTTCTTACTTCGCTCAATAGAATTCCAGTTGAAACTGAAACATTAAAAGATTGGACATTCCCAAACATTCTGATTTTAATCAAAAAATCAGAATTTTTTATTACTATTGGACTAATACCAGAATTTTCGTTTCCAACAACAATAACAGACTTGTTATCATACTTAACTTTTGAATAATCTTGTGACTTATCATTTAAACAAGATGAGTAAATCCAAAAACCATGTTCTTTAAGCAAATTAATCTCATTAACTAAATTAGTTACTTTAAATAAATTTAAAGTATTAACAGCACCCATGCTTGTCTTAGCCACTAACTCATTTGGCTGAACTTGGTTGTTTTTCTTATATATAACACCATCTACTCCAAAACCTTCAGCTGTTCGTAATATTGCACCAAAGTTTTGTGGATCTTCAATACTATCAATCATTAAAAATAACAAATTCTTTTTTTCTTTGTTTTTATTAAGAAAATCTTTAAGTGAAATTTCTTTTTTATCATTTAATTCAATAGCAATATTTAGGTGAATTAATTTTCTATCAAATCTATTAAA
>CAMWQH010000044.1 GCA_947176435.1 uncultured Mycoplasmataceae bacterium | reverse complement strand
TCTTTTTTAAATGTATTCAAATAATATTTCTTCATTACTTTATCGTACTCATTCATTTCTTGTTTTACTTTTGTTAATGAATATTTTTCGTCATAAATCTTGTTAATTTTTGGACGTATTGGATTAATTTTTGCAGGATATCCTACACACATACCGACTACTGGAGTAATTGATCCACTTAATCCTAGAAGTTTGTTAATTTTGTTTGCTTCAAATCTTATTCCACCTAAATAACAGCATCCAAGACCTAGTTCATTTGCACAATCCATAGCCATCGCAGAAGCAATTGTTGCATCAATAACAGATCATGTGTATTCTTCTAGACAATGATCTTTTTTATTAGGAATAGACATATCAAGCCTATTCATATCAGCACAAAACAAGATAACAAGTGGCGCTTTTTTTATGTGTTTTTGATTTCAATTAATTTCGGAAAGTTTTTCTTTTACTGATTTATTTGTAATAAAAATTGCACTAAAGCATTGGAAATTTTTTGCAGTTGGTGCAGAGTTAATAACTTGTTTAATCTTATTAATTTTAGTTTTTTCAATTTTTTTATCTAAATAGTTTCTAACTGAAGTTCTTTTTAACTGGTCTTTTATCATAATATTTATATATATAAATATTATATAATTAACAAATATTAATAAGGTTCAATATTATATGAAAAAATTAAAAGGTACTGGTGCAAGTGTTGGTGTTGCATATGCAAAAGCATACATTTTAAAAACACCAAAGTTTAATACATCTAAAAAAAGTGTTTCTAATTCTAAATTAGAAATTTCAAAATTTGAAAGCGCTCTTTCAAAAACTGTTTCTCAATTAGAAAAAGTTAAAAAAATTGCTGCTAAAAAATTAGGAGAAGAAAAAGCAGAAATTTTTGACGCGCATATTCAAATTGCAAATGATCCTGAAATCAAAAACGAAGTTCAACAAACAATCAAAAATGAAAAAGTTTGTGCTGAATATGTAGTTAATACTGTATTTGATAAATACCATGATACATTTGCTGCAATGGAAGATGCATACTTTAAAGAAAGAGCTGCAGATGTAATAGATGTAAAAAACAGAGTTTTAAGTAATGTTTTGAATGTAGAGTTACCTGATATTTTAAGTATTGATAAAGAAGTTATTATTGTTGCGCATGATTTGACTCCAAGTGAAACTGCTTTATTAAATAAAGAATTTGTAAAAGGATTTATTGCAGATATTGGTGGTAGAACATCTCATGCTGCAATTATGGCTAGAACTATGGAAATTCCTGCAGTACTTGGACTAAAGACGGTTTCAGAAATTGTTAAGAATGATTCCTATATTGCAATTGATGGTAAATCAGGTGAAGTTGAAATCGATCCATCTAACAAAAAAGAATGACAAGAAAGAATTTCTAAATTCCAAAAAAATCAAATTGAATTAAAGAAATATATTAATTTAAAAACTAGAACTAAAGATAGTAAAACGGTTTTACTTGAATCTAATGTCGGAAACCCAGAAGATACAAAACAAGCTTTAAAATATGGTTCAGAAGGTATAGGACTATTCCGTAGTGAGTTTTTATATATGGGAAATGATCATTGACCAACAGAAGATGAACAATTTGAAGCATACAAAGAAGTTTTGTCAACTTGTAAAAACCAATTAGTTGTAATTAGAACACTTGATATTGGTGGTGACAAGAAATTATCTTACTTTGAATTTCCACAAGAAATGAATCCTTTCTTAGGTTATCGTGCAATCCGTTTATGTTTGAATAAAACAAAGATTTTTAAAACTCAATTAAGAGCTTTAGGTAGAGCATCTGCTTATGGTAAATTAGCAATTATGTTCCCAATGATTGCTACAATCGATGAATTTAAGAAAGCAAAACAAATCGCTTTGAATTGTTTTAAACAATTAAAGAAAGAAGGTCATAAAGTATCTAATGATATTCAATTAGGTATGATGGTTGAAGTCCCTTCTGCGGCAATTCTTGCAGATCGATTTGCAATTCATTCTGATTTCTTCTCTATTGGTACAAATGACTTAAACCAATACACATTTGCATGTGATCGTATGTCTAAAGAAGTTTCATATTTATACCAGCCAAATAATCCATCATTATTAAGACTAATATCTTCTACTATTAATGGTGGACATTCACAGAAACGTTGAGTAGGTATGTGTGGTGAGATGGCAGGAGATGTATTGTCTATTCCGCTATTACTAGGTTTAGGACTTGATGCTTTCTCGATGAGTGCTACAAGTATTCCGCAAGCAAGAAAGATAATTAATAATCTTTCTAGTGCTGAATGTTCTAAATTAGCACAAAAGGCTTTGAACTTACAAACAATTGATGAAGTTAACAAATTAGTAACAAAGTTCTTACAATCTAAGAAATTATTATAAAATTAATAATATCTTACTTGTGCAGATGTAGTTCAATGGTAGAATGTGACCTTGCCAAGGTCAAAACGCGAGTTCGATTCTCGTCATCTGCTCCATTAAAATAAAAAAGAAAAATTAGTATTAATGTATATCATTAATACTTTTTATTTTCTGTTTTTTGTATTGAGAAAATTGTTATAAATAAAAGTATAAACGAGGAAAAAATATGAGAAAGACTTACAAAATACTTTTATCAACATTAGGAGCTGTAGGATTATGTGCTTATGTGTCAATGAACGCAACAAGTTGTAGTTCATATACAAATTTCAAAGCAAAAGTAGTAGGACATAGAGGTTGTCCTTCAAATGCAAATGTATTTGAAAATACAATTGGTTCATTTGAAGCTGCCGGCAAATCAAATTACTATTCAGCAATTGAATGTGATGTTTGGCCAAATGCGACAGCAGATGAATTATATGTTGTGCATGATGAATGTCCATTTTATCAAGACCCATTAGCAAGTGTAACAACAGTTACAAAAAATATAGCAGAAAGCTATACTTTGCATCCTTCAGCAAACTATCCAAGAGAAAACCCTGGGTCTTTTAATCACAATTCTGAAACTAAGAATTATAAATTACCAACACTAGAACAATATTTGGATGTTTGTGTAAAATATAAAAAAACAGCTGTTATAGAATTGAAAGATACTATTAAATGAGGATCTACAGCAGACACAGGAATTTGAACAGATCAAGCTATTAATAAATTAAGTGAAGTAGTAAACAGAGTTGTAAAAGATGGAAATTATATTTTAATTTCATTTGACAACGATTTACTTGATCACATTGGTAGTGGAAATTTTAATTTACCAAAAGCAAAAATGCAACAATTATTTGATCCAAGCCTTAACACCGATACGACGGACGGTAAAAAGGCATGAGGGTCATGAAAATGAATTGCCGATCAGGGATGAAACATCGATGTTGGTGATGCACTATCTCCATCTACTCTTGATTGAGGGGCATACATTAATGCTGATTTCGTTAACTACTTCCATAGTAAAAATCTTGAAGTTAATGTATGAACAGTTAACACATTAGATCGTGCTAAAATATTAGATTCATTAGGTGTTGATTACATCACAACAGATTGAATTCTTTAATATTAGATAAACAAAGAATAAAAATAGCACTATATGCTATTTTTTTGTTATCTAAACTTTATAATTAATAAGTATGATGTTAGAAAAAATAAAGACACCAAAAGACGTTAAAAAAATTCCATTAAATAAATTACCAAAACTTGCTACTGAGATGCGGGCAGCATTATTAAATAGAGTGAGTAAAATTGGAGGACATGTAGGTCCTAATTTTGGTTCTGTAGAAGCAACCATTGCTTTACATTATGTTTTTGATTGTCCAACAGATAAAATTATTTTTGATGTTTCGCATCAATCATATCCTCATAAATTATTAACAGGAAGAGCATTTGGATTTTTGAACGAAAAAGATTTTAATAAAGTTTCAGGTTATACAAATCCGTATGAAAGTAAGTATGATATGTTTGCTATTGGGCACACATCAACTTCTATTAGTTTAGCAATTGGTGTCGCTAAAGCAAGAGATTTAAAAAAACAAAAATATAACGTTATTGCATTTATTGGTGATGGTTCTTTATCTGGTGGAGAAGCGTTAGAAGGATTAAGTGCAATCAACGAATTAAAAAGCAAATTTGTTGTTATTTTGAATGACAACAATATGTGTATGGCCGAAGATCATGGTGGTTTATACAATAGTTTAAAAATTTTAAGAAATACAAATGGTAAGTCAGTAAATAATATTTTTAAATCGATGGGATATGAATACCTTTTTGTGAAAAAAGGTAACGACATTAATGATCTTATAAATGCTTTTAGAAAAGCAAGCAAATCACAAAAACCTATTGTTGTACACATATGTACAATAAAAGGGAAGGGTTTACTTTATGCTGAAAAAGATAAAGAACCATGACATTATAAAATGCCTTTTAATCCCAAAACCGGTGAATTAGCTAATAAGGTTTCAGAAACATATTCATCAATAGTTAAAAATTACATTTTAACTAAAGCAAAGAAAGATAAGGATTTTTTGGTAATTACAAGTGCAACTCCTGGTTCTGCTGGTTTAGATAAAAGAGCAAGAGAACAACTTGGTAAACAATTTATTGATGTTGGTATTGCTGAACAGACTGCTGCAGCTGTTGCTGGTGGAGCAGCTGTAAACGGTGCAAAGCCCCTTTGGACAATAAATTCAACTTTTATTCAAAGAGCATATGATCAAATATCTCAAGATATTTGTCTTAATAACGCTCCTGTTGCAATTGCATGCATGTTTAATGGAGTTTATTCACTAAGAGATATGACTCATTTAGGTTTTTTTGATATTCCGTTATTATGTAATATTCCTAATTTAGTTTATATCGCTCCAAGTACTAAACAAGAATTTTTATGTGCTTTAGATTATGCGGTTAATCAAAAACAACACCCTGTTATTGTGAGAGCTCCAGGTGGTCCTATTGTTTCTTCAAGAAAAAAATGTATTAAAGATTTTAGTAAAACAAACCAATATGAAATCATTCAAAAGGGTTCTAAGGTAGCAATTATTGGTGTTGGTAGTATGTATCAATTGGCTAAAGAAACAGTGGCTTTATATAAAAACAAATTTAAAGATAAATTAACTCTTATTAATCCATATTTTTTAACTGGTTATGACGTCAAAACACTAGACTCTCTTAAAAAAGACCACAAATTAATAATTACAATCGAAGATGGTGTATTAGATGGTGGATATGGTGAAAAAATAACTAGATATTTTGGTAAAACAAATATTAAAGTATTGAACTATGGTTTGAAAAAAGAATTCTTAGATCGTTTTGATTTAGAAAAAGTTTTAAAAGCAAATCATTTAAAACCGGAATTAATCATTCAAGATATTAGAAAATATATATTGAAATGACCATATTAAATATAATATTTAATATGGTCTATTTTGCTGTTTTCATGATTCCGTTTTTCTTTTGTTTAAACGGATTTTGTATTGGCAATTTATTAAAAAAATCTAGTATTTGTGTTAATAAATATTTTGCTTATTTCACAGGAATACTATTCTTTTTTGGAATATACCAACTAGTATTCATGTTCATGTATTTGATGCATGCTAAAATAATTTATTTTTATTATTTTATAGGAATTTCTCAACTATTGTGTTTGGTTTGATATGGAATAAATTACAAATATTTTTTTAATAACATTCACGATAAAACAAACTGAATATTTTTATTAACTTTTTTAGTTGCCTTAATA
>CAMWQH010000043.1 GCA_947176435.1 uncultured Mycoplasmataceae bacterium | reverse complement strand
CGACTTCTGCCTGTCGAGTGGGCTCGGAGATGTTGATAAGAGACAGATCATATTTGTTATGATTAGTCGTTATTCAAATAAAAAAATGGAAAACATTTGAACTGTTAAAAACAAGTTCAGAACTTACTTAAAAATCGAAATCTTAGCTTGTGAGGCTTGAAGTGAACTAGGCATTATTCCTAAGTCTGATGTTGATAAAATTAGAGCTAACGCTAAATTCAATGTTAAAAGAATTGAAGAAATCGAAAAAGTAACTCACCATGATGTCATTGCTTTTACAAGAAATGTTAGTGAATCGTTGGGTACTGAAAAGCAATGAGTTCACTACGGATTAACTTCAACTGATGTTGTTGATACAGCTAATGGATATTTATTAAAACAAGCAAATAAGATCTTATTAAAAGATCTTACTGATTTCATGGAAGTGTTAAGATCAAAAGCAAATGAATATAAAACATTACCGTGTATTGGTAGAACTCACGGTATCCATGCAGATATTACTACTTTTGGTCTTAAATATGCTTTATGATATGAAGAAATGAAACGTAATTTAAAACGTTTTAAATTAGCAGCTAAAGATGTTGAAGTAGGTAAATTATCTGGTGCTGTTGGTAACTTTGCAAATAATTCCCCATTTGTTCAAGATTATGTATGTAATAAATTACATATTGCAAGTGCTAATATTTCAACTCAAATTATTCAAAGAGATCGTCATGCTTATTACTTAGCAACACTTGCTGTTATTGCTTCAACAGTTGAAAAGATTGCGACTGAAATTAGACATTTACAAAGAACTGAAGTTCACGAATTAGAAGAATTCTTTGCTGCTGGCCAAAAAGGTTCATCTGCAATGCCACACAAGCGCAATCCAATTTCATCTGAAAACATGTGTGGATGTGCAAGAGTCATTAGAGGTTATATGATGACTTGTTATGAAAATATCAATTTATGACATGAGAGAGATATCTCTCATTCATCTGCTGAAAGAATTGTTCTTCCAGATGCTACTATCTTGTTAGATTACATGTTAAAAAGATTTACTAAACTTGTAGCAAACTTAACAATTTTCAAAGAAAATATGCTAGCAAACATTTATAAGACAAATGGTGTAATTTTTGCTCAAAGAGTAATGAACCAATTAATTACTCACGGATTTAGTCGTGAACAAGCATATGATACTGTTCAACCTATCGCAATGGATGCTTATTTTAATAACAAACAATTTAAAGATCTATTGTTGAAAAACAACACTGTAATGTCTAAATTAAAAAAGCAAGATGTTGAAGGCTGCTTTACACTAGAGTATTACCAAAAACATGTAGATGAAATCTACAAAAGAGTTGGTATAGAAAAATAAAAAGTGGTTAAGCCACTTTTTAAAAATAGAATAAATCTTCAAACTTACAATCTAGCGCTGTACAAAGCAGTAGAGCTAATTTTGCGGTTGGATTAAATATCTGTTTTTCAATAAATATTATTGTCTGTCTTGTAGTGCCTACAAGATTAGCTAATTCTTGTTGAGATAAGTTCTTTTCATTTCTTATTTTTTTTAAGTTATTTTGAAGTATTAGTTTCTTTTTCATATTACATGATGCCAACATTTGTTAATGTATATAAAACTACCATTAATATTCCAGTACATCCTTCTAATATTCCACCAAGAATAATTCCCAAGTATTTTCTTTTTGCAATAAAATATTGCAAGAAATAAAAGATTGATGCTCAAACAAAACAAGTTCCAGCTAAAGCATAAATTGCTGAATAATGACCAAGCGATCCTTCAACAATCATCATTATTACAGCAAAGATTGCTGCAATAATTAAAGCAATTCAACAAGATTTGTTAATCTTGTTAGATTCCATTTCTCCTATCGGATGTTTAGCTTTTGCTTTTTCTAAAATTTCTTTCTTTTCCATTTTCTTCACCTTTAAAATATGTGTAAAGTTTTCTTTACATTAATAGTATACACAAAAAAATATAAAATGTAAAGTTTTATTTACATCTATTCATCACTTAATATTTTGATGAATGTATCTTGTGGTATTGAAACGTTACCAATTAATTTAAGCTTTTTCTTACCTTCTTTTTGTTGTTCCAACAATTTTTTCTTACGACTAACATCTCCACCATAACATTTAGCAAGAACGTTTTTATATAGTGCTTTAATATTTTCTCTAGCAATAATTTTCCCACCAATTGCTGCTTGAATTGGAATTTCAAATTGTTGTCTTGGAATATGTTCTTTTAATTTTTCACAAAGTTTCATTCCTTTTGCTCTAGCAAAATCACTATGACTGATCATAGATAAAGCATCCACTTTTGTACCATTTAAAAGAATATCTATTTTTAGTAGATTTTGTTTTTTATATTGTGTAAATTCATAATCCATTGTGGCATAACCACGAGAGATAGTTTTTAAATTATCAAAAAAGTTATAAATAATTTCACCTAACGGAATTTCGTATATTAATCTCCTTCTAATGTTGTCTATGTATTCAAGATCAATATATTCGCCACGTCTGTTGTGGCACAAGTCCATAATTCCACCAATATATTCCTCTGGTGTAATTATTGAAAGTTTAACAAATGGTTCTGCAATATATTTAATGTAAGTTCTATCTGGTAATTTAGAAGGGTTATCAATCATCATCTCTTCACCGTTTGTTAAAAGCACTTTATACTTAACACTTGGAGCTGTAAGAATTAAATCAATTCCGTATTCCCTTTGAATTCTTTCGCGGATTACATCCATGTGCAATAATCCTAGAAAACCACAACGAATACCGAAACCTAAAGCTTTTGAAGTTTCATACTCATAAGTCAAAGATGAATCTGATAAAGAAATTTTTGCCATTGCCTCTTTTAGATCATCAAATTTTGAATTATCAATTGGATAAATACCACAATAAACCATTGGCAAGATTTTTTTATAGCCTTTTAGAGGCATATCTGCAGGATTATCAAAATCAGTAATAGTGTCTCCAACACTAATATCTTTTGCTGTTTTGATACTTGCAGCGACTCATCCTACTTCTCCAGATACTAGTTGATTTTTATTGATTGATTTAGGTGTTCTAATACCTAATTCAGTAACAACGAAATCTTTTCCTGAAGACATCATTTTAATGTGTTGGCCAACTTTAAGAGTACCATTTTTAATTCTGATTAAACAAATAACTCCTTTATAAGAGTCATAGTAACTATCAAAAATTAATACTTGAAGTTTACCACTATCATCTCCAATAGGAGATGACACATAATTAATGATTGATTCTATAACTTGTTCAATATTTAATCCGGTTTTAGCTGAAATGCAAGGAGCATTTGAACAGTCTAAACCAATCAAATCTTCAATTTCTTTTTTGGTAACATCAATGTCTGCAGTTGGTAAATCAATTTTATTAATTACAGGAATAATCTCAAGATTATTTTCTAAAGCAAGATAAACATTTGATAATGTTTGTGCTTCAATTCCTTGAGAAGCATCAACAACTAATAATGCTCCTTCACAAGCAGCTAAACTTCTACTTACCTCATAGGTAAAGTCAATATGTCCTGGCGTATCAATTAAATGAAAGATGTAATCATTACCATCTTTATCATAATGATAATGCAATTGAATTGCATTCAATTTTATAGTAATTCCTCTTTCTCTTTCAATATCCATTGAATCAAGAATTTGGTCTTGCATTTCTCTTTTTTCTAAACCGTGCGTAATTTCAATAATACGATCAGATAAAGTTGATTTACCGTGATCAATGTGAGCAATAATGCTAAAATTACGAACTAAAGATTTATTCATTCTTAGATATTCTTTCTAGATATGCATCAAAGTATTTATAAAATTCTTTAGGTTGATCAATTGAAATACAATGTCCTGCACCTTTAATGACATGTATTTCAAGATCATCTAAATGATCTGAATAATTTTCTCTAGTATCCCTTAAAGGAATGTAAATATCTTTATTACCTAAAAGTAATAATGTGGGAACACTAATTGATTCAAGGGCTGCTTGAATTCTATTTAATGCTGGCAAGTTAAGAATATTAAATAAAAGTGGTAAATAATCATTCTTTTCACTTTTCATTTCTTTTAAGTAAGTGGCAAGAGTTGGGGTTTTATTTTGTTTAGTTAAAATTTCTTTAATTGTTTGAATGGCTTTTTTTGTTGAATAAAGAGAACGCATAACAACACGTTTGTTATGAGGCGCTTCAAGAACAATGGCTTTTAATTCTTTTTTAAAATATTGTTCACCAGCAATGATTGTAGTAATGCTTCCACCCATAGAGTGTCCCATAATGATAAACTCACTCAAGTTAAAAGATTTAATTTTCGTTACGCAAAAATCTACCAAAAAATTTAAATCAACGTCTTCAATTTTAAAGTTTTTTTTATTAGTACCATGAGCAGGTAAATCAAAACTATAAAAATTATATCCACATGCTTCTACGTGTTTTTTTAATTCTGGATGATCGTTTTTAGATGCAGAAAAACCATGAATATAAATCAAGTTTTTAGTTTGTTTTTTTGTTTTAGTTTTTTTCATACACCTACTACTAAGTATTTACTATTATATCTAATGTATAATAACTAATGATGAAAAACATAATTAATTCTCATGATTTAATCAAAGACTTGATTGATCATAATCTAACTGTTGATGATAAAAAATTATTTAATTTTTATATTAAAAATTTTAACTTCAACACAGTAATTACTAACTATAGTGATGTCTTCTATGATAATCCTGCTAAGAAACATTATGATAGTGATGCAACATCATCTCACTTAATTAATTTATACAAATTTGATCACGATTTAGGTAATCACATTTTGAGATACATTTTAGTAATTGAAAAAATGTTAAACACAAATGTTGCGTATGAAATTATTAACCAATTTCATATACGAGATAAATGTTTATTTAAAATTAATGAAAAATATATTACTCAAAATATATTGACTAACTTTAGGGATGTTGAAACCCATCTTTCTTTAAAAATGTTTTTACATTCATTAGTAAAATATTGCTCAACTAACACAGTAACTAAGAGTTATTACAATGGAGCTGGAAGAGATGAAATTAAAAAGTGAGAAAATTGTCCATTAGACATCATGTGTTTAACATGAAGTTTTTCTACAACATTTTCGTTATTTATTGCTCTTAATGATTCGGTAAGAAATAGGATTATTAATAATTTTGGATTGTATCCAAAACATTTACCGGGATTTATAGATTTTATGAAAAATATTCTTCATATAAGAAATTTGATTTCTCATAACTATGTTATTTTTAATGCCAATGTAAAATACCAATCACAATCATTAAATGATATCTATGAATTTGTTTTTAATAAAAAAGTTGATCACATTTCACCATTTAATTTAACTGAAATGATTCAACATTTCGCTTTTAATAAAACATTGGTTTCTAATACTATGTATTATTTTAAAAAAATGGATATTCCTCCAAAGTTTAAAGAAAAAATTATTTCTGAGTTAAACAAATAATTATGAGTAAAGTCTTATACAAAAATTATCATTTAAGTTTATACAAAACAGAACGTGGTTTTATTTATGCTGAAAGACGAAATATAAATTCTACAGCCTCTTTACTTTTTAAGAAAGTTAAAAATGACTATAAATTTTTATTAAGGTATCAACCACTTCCTGAACTAAAAATTAATAAGAAAAAAAGTGGTTGAAAGACTTTGTTTCCATGTTGTGTAACTGGTTCACTTGAAATTGGAGAAACTCCAATTACAAATTGTATTAAAG
>CAMWQH010000042.1 GCA_947176435.1 uncultured Mycoplasmataceae bacterium | reverse complement strand
CAATAATGATTTAACAATTAAATCTAATTCTTTCTTGTTAGCAGAAATAATTTTCTTTGCTTTGTCATATTGAGTTTGAATAATCTTTTCAATTTGAGCATCGATCTTCTTTGCTGTTTCATCTGAATACAATTTAACTTGTGCAGGGTTGACAACACCTTCACTAGGAATGAACTGAGTCATACCTAATTCAGTCATACCTAGCTGAGTAACCATAGATCTAACTATGTTAGTTACTTTGTATAAGTCATTTGAAGCACCAGTAGAAATTGCATCTTTACCATAAATAACTTCTTCAGATGCACGTCCGCCTAATGTAGAAGTAATAATTGCAAGTAAATCAGATTTCTTTTGAATTTGAATTTCTTGTTTTTCAGGAGTTAATAAAGTATAACCAGCAGCCATACCACGAGGAATGATTGTAATCTTTTCAACAACATCACTACCTGGTAAATGTAAACCAACTAAAGCATGGCCAGCTTCGTGGTAAGCAATTTGTTTCTTTTCTTCATCAGTAATTACTCTTGACTTTTTAGCTGGACCAGCAATTACACGATCAATTGCTTCATCAATTTCTTCCATGCCGACAGAAGACTTGTTAAGTCTTACCGCTAATAATGTAGCTTCATTTAACACGTTTTCAAGTTGAGCACCAGAGAATCCTGGAGTACGTCTTGCAATTTCCTCTAAGTTAACTTTACTTGATAAATTTTTGTTTCTTGAGTGAATTTTTAAAATAGCTTCACGTTCTTTAATGTCAGGTAAATTAACTTGAATGTGTCTGTCAAACCTTCCTGGACGTAAGATTGCATCATCAATTACATCTAAACGGTTTGTAGCAGCCATAACAACTACACCGGTTCTTGTACTGAAACCATCCATTTCAGCAAGTAATTGATTAATTGTTTGATCTGCTAAACCTGCAGAACCTGATATATCATATTTACCACGTTTAGAAGCAACTGAATCTAATTCATCGATAAAGATAATTGCAGGGGCAGCTTTTTTTGCTTTAGCAAATAAATCTCTAACTCTTTTTGCACCAACACCTACTAACATATCTTCAAAAGCCGAACCTGATACTTGAAAAAATGGAACTTTTGCTTCACCAGCAACTGCTTTTGCTAATAACGTTTTACCTGTACCTGGTGGGCCATATAAAATTACACCTCTTGGAGTTCTTGCCCCCATAGCTGCATATTTATCTGGATTTTTTAAATAATCAACGATTTCAATTAATTCTTCTTTTTCTTCTTCAATACCTGCAACATCAGAGAACTTAACATTTGATTGAGCAATCTTTGCTTGTGATTTACCCATGCCAAATATTGAATCTTCTCCACCCATAGCTCCACCTTGGAGTTTAGCCATACGGTTATACATTCAAATCATTAATCCTACAAGGATTAAAGTAGGCAATAAGTTTATTAGAATATAACTTCAAGAAGTCTGATTGTTAGGAATTGTAGCTTTATTAGTTGTAGCATTAACTAATCAAGTTTTAAATGCAACATCTGTATCTTTTAATTCAGCTGCACCAATTCAAAATTTTTCAACAACAGAGCCATCATCTGCAAGTTTTTTCATTTCTTCAACTCTAAAGTTTATTGTTCCATAATTGTCAGATTTTGCATACATAGTAAATACAATGCTATTTCCTGTATTTAAATAGTATTCAGATCATCCTTCAGAACCTAAATCAAACTTAACTTCTGTACCACCTGGAGTAGTAAGATTAACTTTATTTTCTGAAATTGTATATTCTTTTACACTTACCTTTTGAGATTTAGGAGCACATGCATATCAAAACAAGAAAACCAATAGACCGATAAAGATTAAAGTAATAATTCATTTACCAACAGTTTTTGCTTTACCTTTTTTATCATCTACATCATATGTAGAAGGTCTTTCTTTTTGAGGTTTTGATTGCTTTACAGAAGAAGAATTTTGAACATCTTCGTTTGATGCAAATTTGTTTATTTTTTTATTTAACATTTTTTAGCTCCTTTTAGAGTTGATAGGTTCTTATTATATATTTCTTTCTTTAATATTGCTATATAAGGAAGATTACGTAAAGTTTCATCATAATCGAATCCAAAACCTACAATATAGTAGTTTGGAACAACAAAACAGTTGTAATCAGGTTTGAAATTAACCGTTCTTGAATCTTTTTTATCTAATAGAGTAACAACTTTAAGACTTCTTGGTTTTCTTCTTTTTAACATCTTAACGACAGCACTTAAAGTTTTACCTGTATCAACAATGTCTTCAACTATGATTACATCTTTACCTTTAATATCGTTTTTTAGATCCATTACAATTTTAGGTTCGGTTGTAGCTTTAACATTACCATGGTAACTAGAAAATACCATGAAGTCAATAGTAAGATCTGTTTTGATATTTACTACTAAATGTCCAAAAAAAGGCACAACACCTTTTAAGATACCAACTAATAAAGGCTTTTTGCCTTTATAGTTTTTATCAATTCATCTTCCTGCTTTTTTAATAGCAACATCTATTTGTTGTTTTGTGAATAGAACTTTTTCTATTCTTTTATCTAGTTTTTGCATAGTTAAACATTTATTAAAATTATATAATTAATATAATTTAACAATACAAAGATTAATTAAAATGCCCACTAGTTACAAATTAAAAGCGCCTCGAGAGAGAGAGAGAGAGAGAGAGAGTAACCGTTTAAATTCATCAAAAAAGAAAAAGTCTTGCAAGTTTATCGCTTGCAGGACTTTTTCATCTAATTGAAAAACCAGAACAAAATACTGTAAACCTGACGATGAATATTACACTTCGTACAAAACAGCAGAAAGATTTTTAAAACCTGTATTAAAAAAAATAAAGAATAAAAAAGTTATTTGTCCAATGGACAATGAAACATCAAACATTTATTTGTATTTGAAAAACAACAAAATTAATGTTGATTTAGCTCCGTCAGGAGATGGATTAAAGCATAATGCTTTTTTTGTAGATTATTCTAAATACGATTATGTAATAACAAATCCTGCTTTTTCTTTGATAAAAGAACTCCTAGAAAAAATTAAAAACAATAAATGATTGTTAATTTGTCCTACATATGTTCCACATTATGCATATTTTCGTCCTTTTTTAAAGAAAGCATACTGAACTGTTACTATGTCAATTAATGATTGAACAAATTCAAATAAATCAATAGCTATTAGATTTATTTCAAATTTTAGCATCCCCTATCCTAAATATTTACAAAGAGAATTTATAAATGTTAAATTGAACAAGGATTATTCAATTAATGTAATTAATAAAAAATGAGATGTAAATAAATTTTGTTTAGTCCATACTGCCCTTGGAAAGTATGCTCCAAATTTTGTTTTTAAGGAGTGAAAATGGATAAAAAAATAAAATTAATAAATTTGTTCAAAAATTTGTTGGATCATAAATCAAACGAATACACTTTTGCAATAAATTTTAAGAGAATTCCACGAGTAAAAACAGGAGAACATTTTGAACAAAATATTAAAGAATTATTTGATAAATATCAAATTAAATATATTTATCAACCAAACGGATCGCAACAATACCCTGATTTTATATTAGAAGAATACAAGATTGCAATTAATATTGAATGTAAAACATCGAAGACTAAAAAAATAGTTTGAAATTCAGGTTTTCCTCATTCTAATGTAATTGTTGTTTATGCTTATTCAAAAGAAAACGAAAAAGACATAACATATTTTTTAGTTGATGATAAAGTCGAAAGCGGAACTGAACAAAAGGTTAAAAAATGAGAAGACAAACAAAAAGATATCGTTGCTAAAGCATTCGATACAGAATTTAATTTACCTGATTGAAGTTTTTATTTGAGGGCAATGTATAACGATAAAATGAACTATATTTCTAATCCGAAACGAAGAGAATGAGAACAAAATGTAATAAGATTTTTAGAAAAGAATTGCATTTAAGTTTACTTATTTATAAGAACTATTGAATGACAAGTAATAAGATCTGATTTTTGTTCAAATCTTGTTGCTTTTACATTTACTTTTTTACAATTCAATAATTCAATCAAATTTTGCTTAATTTGTTTCTTCAAATCTTTAAGAATAATGTTTTCGCATTGAATAGTTAAATCAACATTAACTATCTTTGCTTTATTAAGTTTTTTTAAACAAAATTTAAGTATTTTTGATGAATCTAGATTTTTATTTTTAGGATCTGTATCTTTAAAGTATTCTCCAATATCTCCACCTTGAACACATCCTAAAATAGCATTTGATAGAGAATGCAAAACTACATCTCCATCAGAATGAGCTACTATTTTATAATCTGATTTAATTCTTACACCACCTAACACAACAGTAGAATTGGTTTTCTTCACTAATTTGTGTTGATCAACGCCTTGTCCAATTAAATACATATTAAATTAAAGTTATTATAAATATAATAACATTAATTAAAAACTTATGAAAATTATTGACGGTAAATTAATATCATCACAAATTTGTGAAGAACTAAAAAAAGAAATTGAAGAATTAAAATCAAAAAACATTACTCCTTGTTTAAAAATTATCCAAGTTGGCGATAACCAAGCAAGTAATGTTTATGTAAGAAATAAGGTTAGACTAAGTGAAACAGTTGGGGTTAACACAACTGTTGACAAATTTCCTGAAACCATTTCTCAAGAAGAATTAATTAATGAAATTAAAAAACTAAATGCAGATAAATCTGTAAATGGTATTTTGGTCCAATTACCGATTCCAAAACACATCAGTGAAAAAGAAGTAATTGAAGCAATTGATGAAGATAAAGATGTAGATTGCTTTAGTTTAACTAATGTTGGTAAACTATGAACTGCTAGAAAGTCAGAAATTTATTTAAAACCATGTACACCATTTGGTGTTATTGAATTAATTAAACGTTCTGGTGTTAATATTTCTGGCAAAAATGCTGTTATAGTTGGAAGAAGTAACATTGTGGGTAAACCTTTAGCTGCATTATTATTACTTGAAGATGCTACAGTTACTGTTTGCCATTCAAGAACAGCTAATTTAAAAGAAGTTTGCAAACAAGCAGACATACTAGTTGCTGCTGTTGGTAAAGCAAAAATGATTAACCACGAATATGTAAAAAATGGTGCGATTGTTATTGATGTTGGTATTAACCGTGATGAAAACAACAAACTTTGTGGTGATGTAGATTTTGAAGATGTAAAAGAAATTGCTTCAATGATCACTCCAGTACCTGGTGGTGTTGGTCCAATGACTATCACAATTTTATTAAGAAACTTAATAGCTGTTACTAAATTACAAAACAAATAATGATTTACGGATTAATATTAGCTGCAGGTTTAGGAACAAGATTAGGGTTAAATCGTCCTAAAGCTTTAATAAAGATTGATGGTTCTGAAATTTTTATAGATTCAGCCTGTGCTTTTGTAAGAAATAAACAAATAGATAAGCTTTTTATTGCTTGTCATCCTGGTTACATTAATGAATATAAAAAAAGAGTTGATGAATTTAAAAAATGAAGTTGAAAAGGTAAAAATGTTGAATTAATTCTTGGTGATTTAAAAGGAAGACAAGAATCTCTAAAAAAATCTATTGAATATATTAAAAAAAATAACAATTTAAAACCTGATGACATTATTGTTACACATGATTGTGCAAGGATAAATTTGACTGACAAAATATTAAATGACTCAATTGCAGTTGCAAAGAAACATGGTTATGCAACAGCGGCAATTCAATTAAAAGATTCTATTTATTCGTTTAAAGAAAATAAATATATATCTAGAGAACAAGTTTATCAAATACAAACTCCACAATCATTTATGTTTAAATATTGAAAAAATAAAGATTCAGAAAAATCTACAGACTTATTCTCTTAACTAGGATTAAAATTAAAAAAACAAAATCTTTCTTTTGGTTCAATTGAAAATTTA
>CAMWQH010000041.1 GCA_947176435.1 uncultured Mycoplasmataceae bacterium | reverse complement strand
TATATAAGGATTGAAGTACATTTTTTCTTTCTTTTTCTCTTTTACAACTTTTATAATTTCTTCCTTTTCCAGTTTTTTAACTGCTGAATTTGTTGAAGCCATACTAATTCCTAATTCTTTTGCAATGAATTTTCTTGTCATATTATAGCGTTTTCCTTTTTTAATAATACAATTTACATAAGAAGTATGACTAGCTAGTAAAAGAAAAACTTTCAGCTGTATTGCTGTCAAATTTAGTTTTGAAATAGTATGTATAGCCTCTAAATTTAATTTTCCATAGTTTGTAAAAGAAGTGTTAAATTCAGAATATCTTTTTCGTATTTGTGCTTTATGCTCTTTTTGATATATTTCCTCTCTTTTAGGTATCAACAATATTGTTTCTATTTCTGGTAGTGCTTCTAGATGTTCTAATTTTCCAAATATTTCACCGGTTTCATCCCTTATTATGTACCCTTCATTATCAGCTGATAATATTACTTTCGCTCGAAACATTACTATTCTCACCATATAATAAATTTACGGCATCTGTATCAAATTTGTTACCCAAAAATTCAGCACTAACTAACATATTATCTGAAAAATGTAGCCCTAATAATTGCAGTTCTTCCACTTTTCCCTTTTCATATGCTTGAAAATATAATATTGCATTTTTAATAACTAATATACCTATTCCAAAATTTGTTTCATTATATGCTATTTTTACAATATCATTTTCAAATAATTTATTTTTGTATTTGTCTACAATCAAGAGTGGTCTGCAAATAGTGTCCTCTCTAATTTTTACTGCATAGGGTTCACTTCCATTACCTGATATATAATACCCATAATTTTCACTGTCTTTTGATTTGGGTAAATAAGCAATAGTTCCTGTCAACCAATTTCCGTTAATGTCTTTTGCTTTAAAAAAACATATTTCATTTAGCATTTTGTCCATTTTGTACCACCTATCTCTTTTAAATATTTTCCAAAACTTATTTCGTCAAGTTCATAGAAATTTTTTATAATCTCTATCATTTTTTTCTCGGAACATTTCCCATCAATATAATCACCTTTGAATTTTGAACTATCAGAATATTCAAAAAAATATTCTATAATATATTCAAATGCAATTTCTAAAATCTCAAACTCTAAATAAGTTCTATTTTTTTTGCCATATTCGAATTGTATCGATACAGGCTCACGAGTAGTAGGACAAATAAAAGATTTTATATTTAACTGATTTGTAATAATATTATCTATCTCATCACATTTTTCAATAAGAGATTTAGATGGTATTGTTTCTATCAAATATTCTTTCAGTTCTTTATCCATTTTTATTCCCCTTTCTCCTAATCTCTTGAAACAATTTTTCTAGACAATCAAAATCTTCAGCGTTAATTTTATATTTATCATCCACTGCTTGTCCTGCCTCAAAAATATCCTCCATATTCAAATCTATTTTTTCTTTTATTAATTCAAATTTTTCGCTACAAAATTCATTTAATTTTTGATTAAATTCTTCTTGTTTTTCCTTTGGTATATTAAAACTACCATCTTTATTTGCTGTAAATCCATCTATATTTAATTTTATTTTTTCAATTTCATTTGTAAAAAAAACCATACTATCATTGTAAGTTTTAAGTATTTTATAAGCTTCATATGATTTTTTTGTACTATTAAAATTTAGTCTTGATAATTTTTTAATTGTGTTTTGTAAAGCAATGATTTCGTAAATTTTCAAAATAAATCCCTCATTTCTATTTGCTTTTTAGTATTATTTTTAGTAAAATATAATTACAGATGTTTACATAATGTGCTTTTGTTTTTTTAAATCATTTTTTCTCCTTTCTTTAACATATAGTGGCATAAGATGCCACTATTTTTATGTCATTGAACAGCATTTAACTCATCTTGTAAACGTTGCATAACTTTTCTTGTAATAGTATCTCCACTATCAACATAACTTAAATAACTACCATATCCTGATATTCCCTTTATCGCTCTTACAATATCGTTATAATCATCAGCTAAAATAGGGTCACCTCTGCTTACTCTGCTAAAGCTGTAACTGCTATATCCTTTATATGCTCTCACTTCATTTACATTGTTTTGTAGTTCTCTCCATAACGATGCCGTAATATAATTTTCTATCAGTACACCGCTTGGTAAATCTGTCAAATCATTCCTACTATCAATCCAATAGAATTTACCAGGTCTTCCGACTTCTGTTCTAAAGCTTCCATACAAATAAATAGGACTTCCACTAGAAAAATTGACAACTGCTTCTACAGAATATCGTGTATCATCTTCTAAATCTTCTATATCTACACCATCGCTTCTGGATACATAAGCATCTAAATTTTCGTATCCTACCCACTCATTATTAAAATAATAATCTACTTGTCTATCATTTTTAGAATATGCTGTATCTAATCCTGTTAGCCTTACAAAGCAAGAATTGCTTGTTATACTCGAAATACTTACACTTGCCATATAAATTACCTCTCTCAACCAAATTTTGCTTTTACGCCCTCTACATCCCATAAAAAGTATACTGTACGATTTGCTTGGTTCACATTTAGCCACGGCCTACCATAACATTCAAATTGATATCCTGAAACATTATCATATATTGTCAAAAATTCTTCTCCATTTCGATACCATCTAATATCGGCACCATTACTGCTTAATGTTAAATAATCATCATCGTTGTTATAAGATACAATTCTATAAGGATACAAATTGTCAATTTCTACTCTGTCTGCATTGATTTTTACTTTACTTCCTGCACTGTTAATGGAAGCAACAATACTTGCTGCATTTGGCGTTGCTTTTGAACCTGTTCCACTTACAACCA
Source organism: uncultured Mycoplasmataceae bacterium (assembly GCA_947176435.1). Taxonomy (GTDB): domain Bacteria; phylum Bacillota_I; class Bacilli_A; order Mycoplasmatales; family Mycoplasmoidaceae; genus Malacoplasma_A. The sequence goes on along the minus strand of CAMWQH010000041.1, from coordinate 3,189 downwards.
ATGATATTTTTGCTTCATTATCGTCTACACTAGACTCAATAGACGCAATCTTTTTATTTGTATTTGTTTCATATGTTGTTAATAGTTGTAATGTTGCAGCATTTTCATCAGAAACAGCTGTAATAGACGCTTGTGTTTGTTTAAACTGGTCAGCTACTGTTTTTTTGTAGTTGGTCAATAATTGCAGTGTTGCAGCATTTTCATCAGAAACAGCTGTAATGGCTGCCTGTGTTTGTGTAAATTGTTTGTTAACTTCTTTTTTATAATCGGCAAGCATTTGTATACTTGCTTGTTTGGCATCGGCAACCATTTTAATTGTTGCTGCTGATTGTACTTCAAACTCATTTGCTACTTCTTTTTTGTATGCTGCAATCAATTCTAATGTCGCTTTATCTGCATCAGCAAGCATTTTAATTTGAGAATACGCCTTTGAAAATTCGTTTTCAGTTTCTTTTTGATACAATGCTAATAACTCTATTGTTGCATATTTATCATTTGCCTCTTTTTTAAATTCAGCAAGCGATTTAATTTTGTCTGATGTAAACTCTACTCTGTTATTGATAATACTATCAAGCATAGAATTTATATCGTCAGACTGTTTTATAATTTCTACAACATTTTTTGTACGACTTCCTAATTCTATTGTTGCATTTTCCATTGCAAAAACATTATATGTCCACGAAATAATTCTTTGACGTTCAATTTCCCCTTCTGTTACAATAGGGTCTATAATATCTACTATATGATTTAATTCAAATGTTTCGTGTTCATATCCTTCACTTGTACGTAAATCTACAATATTCGCTGTAATACTTTTAGAAGGTCTTGAAAGTTCCCTTAACTTTCTTTTGCCCCATAATTTCAACGCTTTTTGACTGTATATATTGGCATTTTGCAATATTTTTTCATATAATCGGTCTGTATAACTGAAATTTTCTAAATAGGTCTTGTTGTTATTGATTGCTGCTATATTTAGATTATTTTCTCCCATAGGATAAAGCCTTGTAATAATTTCATTGTTAACAATATTCTCTATAGATAATAAATTTTTTTCTGGTGTAATTAAATATCCGTGATATGGTTGCCATTTTTTGTCATCTCTTAATGACAATGTTTTATGTACACTATCCCAAACTAATATACCACCATACAATTCTTGTACTGCTTGTATATTTTCCAGTATTGTTTTTTGGTCCGTTTCTATATTGAAACAACCATAATCATTTTCAGCATCAAAACCATCTATTATAACATCACAAATATCCAATGACCAATCGGTATCATATAACAACGCCCATAAACAATATCCTGCACTTCCTCTTGGGTGAGAACACTCGCTATCCCTATGTTTTCTACCATTGATATAAATAATATTCTTTTCAAAATCATCACCTTCTAATGGGTTTTTAGGCAATATAATAATGGTATGTTCATCTACACCTTCACGTTCAGGATTTGCATTATATATTTGCTCATACCTTTTTCCAAGCAAATACCATGTTTCTACTAATTTTACATTAACAATAATAGAGCCGTCTTGATTTCTAGTAATGGTATAAGCACCATCATTTAATGCTGTATACTCTTTTTCGTTTACTCTATATATATTTTCAATTCCCCTAATCTCTTTCCATTTTTGAGAGTTAACATTGATACTAAATGAAAATGTACTTTCTCCATTTTGTGTGATAGAAATAGTAGGGTCTATCATATAATCTTCATCAGCAATATCATTTTTATTAAAAACAGCTAATAGATTATAGTTTTTGTCAAAAACTTCAATCGCTTTATAATAAAACATATTATTTCACCACCACTATAAAAATAATTCGGTCCATTTTGTAGTACAGTCAATACCTTCTGAAACCGTTAATATATTTCCTCCAATTTCTGCCTTTGGAAATACCTTATTGTATTCTCCCATAGCATTTACTTCTGTTCCATTTGCATATATTATTTTGCAAACGGATTTATTTGTATCAATAATTAACTTGGAACCGCTTCCAACTGTACCTGTATATGTCATTCTTTGACCATTGAAATATAGTGTTGGGTTAGTACATCTTCCTTTTATTTCAAAAATAATGCCACATTCTACCATACCATTGTTATAAATAAGTCCACTTCCATTTAATTCACTTGGAAACATACTTTTTCCATAGGGGCTTGCACTTTTAAATGGCAGACTAAATTCTAACCAATTATGGGCCTGTATTGATGTTTCTGCAGTTCCAGAATATTTAACATCAAATGTAATATCGTCTGTACTAATTGTTAATTTTTTTGTGTCATGTTTAATACTGTGTAAAATTTCAGCTATCATTCTTTTTGCCTCAGCCTTTTCTGCAGGTGTCAGTCCGTCTTCTGTTACTGCAAATATTTCTATAAGTCTTGCTTCATATTTTGTATTTTGTACAATTTCACCGTCTTTTCCTGCAATATTTATGCTTGTATCTGTTGCAGTAGGCATAAATCCAATATTTGTTTTGCCATAATTAACATATAAATCAAATGGAGAAAAATACCCCTCTCCATCAATATAAAAATCGGATATTGCTTTTTTAGGTTCTTTATCTAATATTCTTGCAAAATCAAATAAATCAATAATACTAAATTGTTCTATTTTTTCTCTGCTAAATCCATAATCTCTTATACTTAATAGTGCTTTTAATATCATATTATCTTTAATATTTATTTTTTCATTGATAGCTATTTTTGCTGTAGCACGAATAGTGTCTCTTATTTCTGCATTTGATATGTCTTCTAATAGTACATTTAATATTGTTTCTTCTTCTTTTATTCCTGTTTCTTCTAAAAATTCTAATACACTCATACTTTCCACAAAATCCCTTATACTAGAATTTTCATTAATAGAAAAATGAGACATTAATGTAATACTGTCTTCTAATGAAAAACTTTCTTTAAATATCAGCAAAACAGTTGTCAGTGATATTTCGTCGTTGATTTCCATATTTTCATTGATGTATAATGTTTTAACATAAGGCTTAGAATTATAATTCATACCGCCCTTGTTTTCTAAAAAATTATATTTTTTGCCCTGATTGTATTTTGCCAAATGCTCACCGCCTTTCTATAAAAAGTTTACATAACTATATTATAATCATAAAATGGAAATATCGCAACTTATAATATTTTTGTTGTAATTTTATTGTATGTGGTGTATACTAT
>CAMWQH010000040.1 GCA_947176435.1 uncultured Mycoplasmataceae bacterium | reverse complement strand
CTAATAAAAAACTACATGAATAAAATGTAGTTTTTTTTATTTATTAATTAATAAATTTTTCTTACAAATTAATTTGGCTTGTTTTTAAAAGGTTGATTTATTTGTATTTTCAAATAGTTGTATCTAGACCTAATTTTCCAAGAGTATCAAATAATGCTTGTTTCTGTGCGTTTGTTAATGAAGAATCCTTAAAATAAACCACACGCTCTTTTGTAGCGCTTTCACCAGCATGATAAAAAACGGATTTGTTGATATGGTTTCGCCTTCTGTACTACAAATATTAATGGTGTTACCATAAAATACTATTGTATTTAACATAGAAGAAGTATCGAAAGCTCCATAATCAGTAGCACTAGATCCATTGAATCCCCAAAAACTAAATGAATTTGATTCAAATGTTATTTTTTCAAGCTCATAATTGAAGGCTATTGAATTTCTATTGTAATAAGATTTACATGCATCAATTTCTGGTGGTAAAACTACTGCTTTAATAAAATCAGGAGTTGAATAGTATCAATATTCACCACCAAGTCTAGTAAGAGCATAACAATGAGCATTTTCAGAAGGAATAAATTTTAAATCATTTAATTTTTTATTTTGTCATTCAGAAAACTTACTTTTACCTAATGTAGAAAAACCTATTATATCTTGTTCATTAACTTCAAAATCTGCTGCAGAAGTAGGGATATCATCATATTCATCATAATTAGGGTCAAGATGATCATATGAAGATTTTCCACAACTAGATACAAAAGAAGGAATTGATAATGCTATCCCTAATCCGCAAGTTATACTTGCTAAAGTTTTAATTAATTTTTTACTCATATTTTCCTTTTTTAATCATGTAGACAAAAAAATCTGCTAGGTCAAAAAACCTAACAGAAATTAGATACAAGCTCTAATTTTCTAGTACCATATATAACTAGAGAATTCTTTGTCATATAAGTATTATATGATATAGCTTAAGGATTATTTAGTGAATATTGTTTTGTAAATTTCTTCATAATGTTCAATTAAATGGAATTTAATTTTGTTTCTTACTTCCGCTGGAACATCTTCTAAATATCTTTCATCATTCTTAGGGATAAAGATCTCGTTAACCCCACCTCTAAATGCTGAAATTACTTTTTCTTTTACACCTCCAATAATAAGCACCTTACCTCGAAGAGTAATTTCTCCAGTCATTGCAATGGTATTTGGAACTGTTCTTTTACTTAATGCTGAAATGATTGCAGTAGTTAATGTTACACCTGCAGAAGGACCATCTTTAGGGATTCCCCCACTAGGAACATGAATATGAATATCAATCTTACTAAAATCAATATTGGTAATCCCAAATTTTTTAGCATTTGCCTTCACATAACCAAGAGCTACAGAAGCTGATTCTTTCATTGTTTCTTTTAAGTTTCCGGTAATCACTATATTTCCTTTACCAAGGAAGAAAGTAGCTTCAATTGGTAACAAATCTCCACCAGCAGATGTATATGCCATTCCGTTAACAACACCTGGTAATGATTTTTCATCTTTAGTGTTATATTCAAAAATTTCTTTCTTTAAATCTTCTAAAACAACTGCTTTATCTACTAATTCTGTTTTAATGTTTTTGTGTTGTTGTTTAACAACATATTTTCTTGCGATTTTTCTAATTAAACGTTCTAATTCACGAACACCAGCTTCTCTAGTGTAATGTCTAATCATATGAAGAATACCTTCATCTGTAAATTTAAGTTCTTTTGTATCAATACAAGAGTCTTTTAAAATTTTTGGAATTAAATATTGCTTTGCAATTTCTAATTTTTCTCTTTCAGTATATGAAGTTAATTCAATGATTTCTAAACGATCATATAAAGGAGCAGGAATTTGATCAGGATAGTTTGCGGTTGCTACAAACATAACTTTAGATAAATCATAATCTTCTTCAATATAGTTATCACTAAATTTAGAATTTTGTTCAATATCTAATACTTCAAGCAACGCACTTGCAGGATCACCCCTCATGTCTGAAGTCATTTTATCTAACTCGTCTAATAAGAATAATGGGTTAACTACTCCAGCTTGCTTCATTGCCTTAATAACACGTCCAGGCATTGAACCAATATAAGTTTTACGGTGTCCTCTGATTTCAGCTTCATCCCTTACACCACCTAAAGACATCTTAACAAACTTTTTATTCAATGCTTTAGCAATTGAATAAGCTAATGTAGATTTACCAACTCCTGGAGGACCTACCAAACAAATAATCGGTGCTTTTGAATTTGGTGATCTTGTTTTAACGGCTAAATATTCAATAATTCTTTCTTTTACTTTTTCAAGACCATAGTGACTTTCATTTAAAGTTTTTTCAACAGCTTTAAGATCAGAATTATTTGTAGATAATTGTCATCATGGTAAATCTAATAACCATTCAACGTAAGAACGATTAATTGCCGATTCTTGTGGGTTATTTCCTGCCTCGATTCTATTTAATTCAGAAATAACACGATCTTTAATATGTTGAGGATAAGGATTATTTAAAGCTCTTTTCTTTAAGTTGTTAACATCGTTTTCTTTAGAAGAAATTTCTCCTAATTCTTCTTTAACGACTCTCATTTTTTCTCTTAAATAGAATTCTTTTTGTTGTTTAGATAATGTATCATTAATACGTTTATTAATTTCACGATCAACTTTTAACATTTGATCAGAATTAATACAACAAGATAAAACAATGTCTAAACGTTTAGATAAATCTATTTCCTCTAAAATTTGTTGTTTTTTATTAATACTAATCGGTAAGTAACTTGCAACATTATCAACAATTTTTGAATTTGAATAAGCTTTTGTTCCATTAAATATTGCTTTTAATTTTTTTGAATCTTCTGCGCTCATATCAGAAGTATCACTTGAAATAGCGCTAAAAAGATTCCTAATCTTTTCTGATATTTCAGTTGAATTAGTATTTGTATCTTTTAATGGTTCAAAGTTCGCATACAATGCACCATCTTTTTCATCAATATCAAGAAGCTTAATTCTTTTTAAACTTTTTAAACTTACTTTTAATGAACCATCTTCTGCTTGAATAACTTTAGTTATTTCACATAATGTACCTACATGATATAAATCCTCAAATTGTGGATCATCTAAAGCAGGATCTTTTTGAGAAACTAAGACGATTCTTTTATCTTCTGAACTATTAGCAACATTTATTGATGCTAATGATTTAGCACGTCCAACATCTAATTTATCAGATATTGAAGGAAAAATCACTATTCCTCTTGTAATTAATATTGGTTTAAACATATTGTCCTCCTATTAAGACAATATTATTTTAGCACAAAACAAGTGAGAGTGCTAATTTTATTTTAAAATTGACTCTAATAAATTTAAATTAAATGTTTTTGTAGTTCCACCTTGAGCAAAAGTGTCTCTTCCACCACCAGAACCGTTCGTAAGTTTATTAATTTCTTTAATTAAATTGTTGCAAGAAAAACTGTTTTTTGAGCAAAACTCTTTATTAGCCATTAAAACATATTGTGTTTTTGATTCAAATTTATTTAAAGCAATAAACACATGTTGTTTATCTTCATTAATTAATTCTGTTAATGCTGATGAAATAGTTTTATTGTCTAATTCATTAAATTCAGCAACTAAATATTTAGAATTGTTTGGTAATTGCTTATATGTTTGTTTTATATCATTAATAACTTTATTAGAATTTTGTTTATTAACTTTAAGAATTAAAGTATTATAAATTTTTAGTAACTGATCAAAGTTAGTTGTTAAAGTATGATAATTTTTTAAATTTATTTCGTATGAAATCGAATTAAGAATACTATTGTATTCTTTATCAATAACATTGTTTTTAGAAAGTGTTTGATTCATCAAATCAATTTTTTGCTTAATATTTTTGATATTAGATTCTAAGTATTTATTAATAGTTTCGTTTGAAGTGATTGCTTCAATACGATACATTCCACCACCAACACTATAGAATTTAGTAATCATGAATTGTTCAATATCTTTTGTGTTATGTACATGAGTACCACCGCAGATATCGCATGTAATCCCATTCATGTCAACGACTCTTAATTTACCACCAATCTTTTTGTACACTTCTTCAAAGTGACCAACTGCATTCATTTTTTTAGCTGTATCAATATCGGTAATATTTACTTTCACTTCTCTAGCCAAGTTAATGTATTCATTAACTTTATTTTCAATAGCTAGTATTTGTTCATTATTTAAGTGATAATCACAAGCAAAATCGAATGTTACTTTTTCTGCAGATTTAAAAGCACCTTCTTGCTTAATGTTTTTACTTACTAATTCCCTTAATACTTTGTGCAACAAATGCTCAGTAGAGTGATTTTTTGTTGTCAATTCACGTTGGTGTTGATTAATTTTTAAATCTACATAGTCATTGAGTTTTAATAAATGAGAATTTTCGACATGGTGAAAGTGCTGACCGTTTGGTCCTTTAATAACATCATCTACTTCAATTGATGTGTTGTTAATGAATATTTCACCATTATCGTGCATTTGTCCACCACTTGTAGCATAAAAAGGAGTCTTGTCAAATACAATTCATCCATTTGTGTCTAATTCACTTATTTGGTTAAAACCTTCATCAAATAAACCAATTATTTTTGCATTGTTGATTTCTTTTAATTCATAATCAAATGTTGAATTTTCTTTAAAATTTAATAATGTCGCATTCTGAGACATCATACCTTTAATGTCATTTTTTGATTTAGAAATTTCTTGGTGTTTTTTTACTCTTTGATCATAATCTTTTTTATCAATTTTTAGATTATGACTAGAAATTAACTCTTCAACAATTTCATAAGGAAAACCATACGTTTCAGTCAATTTAAAGGCAACTTCAGCATTAATTCTATTTTCATTAAGAGCTTTTTTGAATAAAGCAAAACCATTATCTAATGTCTTATTAAATAATGTTTCTTCAGAAGTCAAGACCCTAATAATTCTTTCCTTGTTTTCAACAAGATAAGGATAAAAGTCTTTCATTACATTAATTAGAGCTTCTACTACAATCATTATGAAAGATTTACTGATTTCAAGTCTTCTAGCACATACCATTGCTCTTCTAATCAATTTTCTTAATACAGAACCCCTTTCTTTATTTGAAGGAGTTGCTCCATCTGCTATTGCAAACATATTCGCTTTTATGTGATCAACAATGACAATGTAATCATGGTTAATTTGTTTTTGAACTAAATCATTAAAGAAATAAGCATTCATATCGTATTTCTTTGTAGTTAATTGTTCTAATTGTTTAATAACATATTGAAAATTATCTGCATCATAGTTAGTTGGTACATCTTGAAAAATACAAGCCAATCTTTCTAACCCAGCACCTGTATCAATATTTTTTCTTGCCAATTCTTCATAGTTATTGTTACCGTCATTGTTAAATTGACTAAATACAATGTTTCAAATTTCTACATAACGATCATTTTCGATATCTTCAAAAATTAATTTTTCACCCAATTTATTTGGATCATATTTTTCTCCACGATCAAAATAAATTTCAGTGCAAGGACCGCAAGGTCCTTGACCTACATCTCAAAAATTACGGTCCCTATTTCCTTTAATAATTCTTTTTGGATCAATACCCAAACTAACTCATTTATTAAAACCGACTAGATCATCTTGGAATACTGTAATATAAAGTTTATTTAAAGGAATTTCAAATCTTTTTGTTAAAAGTTCAAACCCAAATTCAATAGCTTCTTCTTTAAAATAATCACCAATTGAAAAATTACCTAACATTTCAAAGAAAGTGTGATGTCTTGCAGTTATGCCAACATTTAAAATATCATTTGTTCTAATTGCTTTTTGAACATTTACTAGTCTTTGACTAGGAGGATTAGTTTTTCCTGAAAAATAATCTTTAAGAGTGGCTACACCAGAGTTAATTCATAATAATGATGGGTCATTAACAGGAATTAATGATTTAGGTGCAACAAACAAATGATTTTTAGATTCAAAAAAATCAATTCATATTTTTGTAATTTCACTTGTAGAGAATTTT
>CAMWQH010000039.1 GCA_947176435.1 uncultured Mycoplasmataceae bacterium | reverse complement strand
ATACTATATTATTTTAATAATTAATTATATAGAAAAATAAAAATGTACTAAAATGACCGTACACCAATTCTAATTAAAAACATTCATTATTTAAGTATTATAAAATACTTAATATTGTATTTTTACATTTTAGTCATAAGTTTATAGGCTTTTTGTTTACAACGATGTTAAAGCAAACAGAAGTATGAACTTCTGTTGATAGCATAAACTAACTAGAGGTAACATTATTTGAAAATGTTCTAGAACAAAAAAATAATTTATGTAATTATGAATTAATTAAGCAGCGGTTCAACCTTCTGGTAACCCTGCTTTTTGTTTCAAAGTAGCAAGTAATGCCGCACTATTGTGTGCATCATCAATTGGATTAGTTACTTTAACCTCTCCTTTTTCAGCTATTTTTGAAAATGTATTAGATGCTAAATCAGTTTCACCATTTCAAGCATTTCATTTAATTTTACTTAAATTAGAGCATTCAGCAAAACACGTAAAACATAGAAATTCTAATTTTGTTGCATTAGAAAAATCAACGGAAGTTAAATAAGTGCAATGAAAAAAAGCACTGCTGCCAACTGAAGAGCAATTAGATCCTTTAGCAAAAGTTACTTTTTTAATATATTCTGGAATGTTTCCTTGTAAACCATCTGAAAAAGCGTTAGTGACAATATCGACTCTTGCTGGAATTTGGATAGTATCATATTGACTATAAGCATCTGGATTAGCTAAAAATTCATCTGTAAAACCTCTTAGTCATTTTTCTTGACCAACTTGATCAATTTTATAAACACTTTCTGGTAAAGGTTTATCTTTTTTGGCTGAACATCCACAACTTATAGCTGCAAATGGAATTGATGAAATTATTCCTAGTCCGCAGGTGATAGCCCCAATTGTTTTAATTAATTTTTTATTCATATTTATCTCCTTATTTTTATATATAAAATAGTATAAGGTATATTTTTAAAACTATTTCTCAATAAATTTAATACCAGACGATTTGCTAAGAATTTTGCTTGAATTAGGAAAAAACACAGAAAATAATCTAAAATTAGAACTATCACGTTCATATGTTCCATGTGGAGTCGTTGATTTTATATGCATTGAATTTGATTTATCGAATGTTTCTAATTCAAATTCAAGAACACGATTATCCTTATATATGTTAGTATTAAAACAAAAATCGTTAAAATTTAATTCAACATTTTGATCAATATCTATACCTAGAGAATAGTTACCGTCTTCTAAACTAAAATCAAAATGTAATGATAAATCAGTAAAAGAAACAACATCATATTCTGCATCGTCTTTAATTTTAGTAGATCATTTAATGTCTTTTGGATAATTAAATTTTACAAAGAAATTATTAGTTTCTGTTGCTTGTGTAAACAATGTATAGACTGCATCTCTACTTATATTTTCTGTTGTAGATTCGTTTATAAGACGAGGAGCAATAGTACTTTCTGCACACCCAAGAAATGATTGACATAAAAAATTTTGGAAATATATGTTATCTTGCTTTAAATCCTTTGTAATATTTTTTATGTATTCTGAGTTATCGGATTGAGTATATTTTCCGTTATCTGTATAGTCGCAATTAGGTTTATTAATTCCTAAATCGTTTTTGTAATTATTAAAATTATAATTCGCAAAATCTGATAAATTATTGAATTCTGAGCAAATTGGATCATGTTGAGGTAAACTTCCACAACTTGTGGAAGTAATAGCAATTGTTGATCCAATTACAGATATACCTGTAAAACAAGTTAAAGTTTTAATAGTTTGTATTTCATAATTTATTCTATTATACGTTAATTATATTTTGCTTTTAAAGAAAGTTTTATTAACTATCCCACCGCCAAGGCATTTATTACTAGAATATAAAACAGCAAATTGTCCAGGTGTTACAGATAATGTTGGCCTATATGTCAACACTATCTTTTTATTTTTTATTTCATATTTACCTTGAATTAATTTTTGACGATGTCTAAATCTAATTTTAACTTTTCCTATTTTTTTAGGATTATGATTAATTCAATTGAATTTCTCTAGTTCACATTTAGTGGAACTTAAATATTTATCTTTGTTAGCACTATCAGTCACATAAAGAATATTTTTCTTAAAATCTTTAGCACAAACAAAATATTTATTTTGTTGTCCGCCTAATCCTAAATTTTTATTTTGACCAATTGTATAAAAAGTCATTCCATCATGTTGACCAACAACTTCTTTAGTGACTATATCAACTATTTTTCCTTTTTTAATAGCAATATAGTTATTTAAAAAGTCTTTAAACTTTCTCTCACCAATAAAGCAAATCCCTGTTGAATCTCTTTTATTTCAATTATCTAAACCTTGTTCGTGTGCGATTTTTCTTACATCATCTTTTGGTAAATTTCCTATAGGAAATAACGTTTTAGATAATTGTTCTTGATTCAATCAACACAAAAAATAAGTTTGATCTTTATTTTCGTCTCTTGCTTTAGTTAAATAGTACTGATCTTTATTTTTTTTAACGTTAGCATAATGACCCATTGCAATCTTGTCACATTTAAATTTCTTAGTAGCATATTTAATAAACTGATCAAATTTGATGTATTTATTACACAAAACATCAGGATTAGGAGTTCTACCTTCTTTATATTCAGTTAGTAAATATTTAAATACTTTATCTCAATACTCTTTAATAAAGTCAACACGGTAGATTTTAATGCCTAATTTATCAGCAACTTTTTTCGCATCATTAAAATCTTTTTGAACATTACATGTTTGTTTTGTTTCACTAACATTGCCTAAGAAATCATTATTAAGATATGAGTCTCAGTTTTGCATAAACAAACCAATCACTTCATATCCTTGTTTTTTAAGCAAGTATGCACAAACAGAGGAATCTACTCCTCCTGACATCCCTAAAACTACTTTTTGATTTTTTTTCATTAATTGTGCGCTTGTTTATATTATAAACTTACTCTAAATATATAATTAAATATAAGATATTGGAGTTAAATATGTCTACACCACACAATCAAGCAAAAAAAGAAGATATTGCAAAAGTAGTTTTGATGCCTGGAGATCCTTTAAGAGCAAAGTTTGTTGCAGAAAACTATTTGCAAAATGCAAAATTAGTTAATTTTGTAAGAAATATGTATGCTTACACAGGAGAATACAAAGGTAAAAAAGTAACTATTATGGCCCACGGTATGGGAATACCATCGGTTGGGATTTATTCATATGAATTATTCAAATTCTATGATGTTGATTACATCATTAGGTTTGGAACTGCTGGAGGATACAAAGAAAATATTAAAGTCGGTGATGTAATTATTGCTAAATCTTCATTTAGCGAATCAAGATATGCAATCGATTTGGGTATTAAAGATGCACCAAAAATTTTGTATCCTTCTAAACTTCTATTAGATAAAGCAATTGAATCTGCTTCTTCCCTAAATATAAAATATCACTTAAGTCAAGTAGCAAGTGAAGATGTATTTTACAATTGCTATACATTAGAACAAAACATTGCAAGAACTCAAAACTCAGACGCTGTTGAAATGGAAGCATATGCATTGTATGCAAATGCTCAATTGTTAAACAAACATGCTTTAACAATTTTAACTTGTTCTGATTCAATGGTTACAGGCGAACAAATGACTTCTCAACAAAGACAAACATCAACTAAAAATATGATTGAATTAGTTTTAGACATTGCAATAAGATTGGAGTAAATTATGAATTACAACAGATATATCGATCACACATTATTAAAACAAGATGCTTCTATTGAACAAATAGAAAAACTTTGTAAAGAAGCAATTGAATATGATTTGTTTTCAGTATGCATCAATCCTTGATACATACCTGCTTGTAAAAAATTCTTAGCAGGTTCAAATGTTAAAGTTTGTACTGTTATCGGTTTCCCTTTAGGATCAATGACAACTGAAGCAAAAGTTTTTGAAACTAAAGATGCAATAGCAAAAGGCGCTGATGAAATAGATATGGTTTTAAATATTAGCCAATTAAAAGCTAAAAACTTTGATTATGTTGTTGATGAAATCAACAAAATTAAAGCTGAATGTCCAAATAACGTTTTAAAAGTTATTATTGAAACTTGTTTACTATCTGAAGAAGATAAAATCAATGCATGTAAATGTGTAAGTCAATCTAATGCTGATTTTATTAAAACATCAACAGGTTTTAGTACTGGTGGAGCAACGGTTGCTGATGTTAAATTATTAAGACAACACACAAGTTCTAATAAAAAAGTAAAAGCTGCTGGTGGTGTCAGAACTCATCAAGATTTAGTAGATATGGTAAATGCTGGTGCAGAACGTATTGGAACATCTAGAGGAGTAGATTTAATTAAGTAATGAATTTCTTAGATATCATTGAAGCTAAAAGAACTAAAAAAGAATTGAATCAGGAACAAATTCAATTCTTCATTGATTTTTATGTAAACAATAAAATTCCTGATTATCAATCAGCTGCATTTTTAATGGCAATAAATTTAAACGATTTAAATTTGGAAGAGACATACTATTTGACAAAGAGTATGTTATATTCTGGTAACACAGTTGATTTATCAACTGTTAAAGGAATTAAGATTGATAAACATTCAACTGGTGGAGTCGGAGACAAAGTCTCAGTTATTATTGGACCAATTTGTGCTGCATTTGGTTTAAAGGTTGCTAAGATGTCTGGTAAAGGATTAGGGCACACTGGAGGGACAATTGATAAATTAAACTCAATTGGAGTAAATACAGATCTATCTTTAAACCAATGTAGACAATTATTAAATAAAAATGGAATTTTTATTACTGCTCAAACTGAGGACATTGTTCCAGCAGACAAAAAAATCTATGATTTAAGAAATGCAACAAGCACAGTTGATTCAATTCCTTTAATTGCTTCTTCGATTGCTTCTAAGAAAATTGCTATGGGAACTGACTATGTTTTTATTGATGTAAAAGTTGGTGATGGCGGTTACTGTGAAACAATTGAAAAAGCAACTAAACTTTCAAAAATCTTAGTTTACCTATTAAAGAAATTTAATAGAAAATGTATTGTTCATATTACTAATATGAACCAACCTCTTGGAAGAGCGATCGGTAACATGATTGAAATAAAATCTTCAATTGAATTTTTACATGGTAATTATGAATCAGATGATATTAAAGAATTAATATACGAATTTGTTTCTGATATCTTAGTATTTACTAAGATATGTAAAAATAAACAAGTTGCTCTTAAAGAAGTTGATAGTGTCATCAAATCTGGTAAAGCTTTAGATAAATTCTATGAATGAATTAAATCTCAAGGTGGTGATGTTAGAAAGATTAGTAAAAATAATTTCTTTAATCCTAAGTATAAATACGAAGTAAAAGCAACAAAGAATGGATTTATTAAATACAAATCAACTCGTGAAGTAGGAATGGTATCATTCCTACTTGGAGCTGGTAGAGTTGTAAAATCTGCTCCAATAGATTTTCAAGCAGGAGTTTATCTTAATAAGATAATTAATGAAAAAGTAAAAATTGGTGAAACAGTTGCTACGCTTTATTCATCAAAGAAAATTTCAAAAGAATTAATAAAGAGATTTTCTAACAATATTGAATACTCTTCAAAGAAGTTTAATCAAACTCCAAATATTGTTAAAATTATTAAGTAATAATAAATATGAAAGATTTAATATACCCACAACTTAAAAAACAATTGAATAATTCTTATAGTCCATATTCAAAATTTAAAACAGCCGCATTAGTGGTTACCGAAAAAGGTAACTATCTAGGATGTAATATTGAAAATGCTTCTTATTCGTTAACAAATTGTGCAGAAAGAAGCGCAATTTTTAACGCTATTAGTAATGGGGCAAAACAATTTAAGAAATTATACTTAATTTCTTCATCTGATAAATTAGACGTGGTTCCGTGTGGAAGTTGTTTACAAGTAATGGCAGAATTTTTTAAACCAACAACTCCAATAGTTATTTATTCAAATTCTGGTAAAATTGTTAATTATCAATTAAAAGACTTATTACCTAAATCTTTTAC
>CAMWQH010000038.1 GCA_947176435.1 uncultured Mycoplasmataceae bacterium | reverse complement strand
AAGATGTTAAAAAATTATTATTAGCATTAACCTTTTATTCTATTGATGAAATTAATGAGATTATTAAAACTCATAATGAAAACCCCTCTAAATTTTATGCTCAGAAAAAATTAGCACATGCAATAGTGAAAGATATTCATGGAGAAGCTGAAGCTAAAAAATGTGAAGAAATTTCTACTAAACTTTTTTCTGAAGAAATTACCACTATTGATAAAGAAGATTTATACAATGCATTGTTGGGTGTTCCAAGTATTGAAGTTGAAAATGAAATCAACGTAATTGATTTACTTGTTGAATTAAAAATTTCTACTTCAAAATCAAATGCTAGAAATTTAATTACTTCTAAATCTGTTTCTATAAATTCTCAACCAATAACAGAATTTAGTTTTGTTGCTAAAAAATCTGATTCAATAAATAATAAATTTTCTTATTTAAAAAAAGGAAAGAAAAATTTCTTCTTAATTAAATGAAAGTAATATGCTAAACGTTAAAATTAGTTCTATTGTGCTTAAGCACATGAAGAAAAAACTTGTAAACTCTACAATAACTGAAGAAGATATTGCAGAAGTTTTAAAGCAAATAAGAATTGCATTATTAGATGCTGACGTAAGTTTAATTGTTGTTAAGACATTTATAAAAAACATTAGAACTAAGGCTGTTGGTCAAGTATTAGAAAAAGGAGAAGATCCTGAAAAGTTTTTACTAAGAATTGTTAAAGAAGAATTGATTTCAATTCTTGGTAAACAGCAATCTCCAATTATTACCACATCTAAACCAGTAAAAATTATTATGGTAGGTTTACAAGGTTCTGGTAAAACAACAACTGCAGCTAAACTTGCTAACTTTTTTAAAACAAAACAAGGATTTAAACCAATGCTTGTTGGATTAGATATTTATCGTCCTGGTGCAATTGATCAATTGAAACAACTTTCTACAGAAATTAATGTAGATTTTTATGACCATGGTACTCAAAATCCTAGAGACACTGCAGTAGAAGCACTAGAAAAAGCTAAACAAAATAAAAACGATTTTATTATTTTTGATACTGCTGGACGTCTACAAACTGATGAAACATTAATTAGGGAATTAGTTGATTTAAAAAAGATTATTAAACCATCAGATACTTTACTAGTAGTTGATGCAATGAGTGGTCAAGATATGATTAATGTTGCAATAGAATTTAATGATAAATTGAATTTATCAGGAGTCATCATTACAAAATTAGATTCTGATGCAAAAGCTGGTGTTGCTTTATCGCTTGCAAGTTTATTAAATGTTCCAATTAAGATGTCAGGTATTGGTGAAAAGATTGGGTCATTAGATTTATTCTATCCTGAAAGAATGGCAGATCGTATTCTTGGTTTGGGTGATATTATGACACTTGCAGAAAAGGCTGCAGATGTTATTGACGAAAATCGCTCTAAAAAAACTATTATGAGAATGTTGTCAGGCAAAATGGACTTAGAAGATTTACTGTGACAAGTTCAACAAGTTAATAAAATGGGTTCATTAGATTCGATTGTAAAAATGATGCCAGGTACTCAAAAAATTTCTAAAGACCAAGTCGAACTAGCAGAAGAAAAAATTAGAATCTGAAAGATTCTAATGAATTCAATGACTCTAAAAGAGAGAAGAAATCCTGCTTTAATTCGTAAATCAATTTCTAGACGTACAAGAATTGTGAACGGTTCAGGAAGAAAACCAGACGAATTAAATAAGATGCTTAATGAGTTTGATAAAACTAAAAAGAAAATGGATGAAGTAGCTTTAGCATTAAGAAAAGGTAAGAATCCAATGAATATGTTAAAGAATATGCGTTAGTCAACATCAAAAATTGTTGTTCTAATTAATGGGCGTTTCTTTTTGTGCCTTCAAATAAATGATCCAGCAACGTTTTCACAAATTTTTCTAATTTCATTATTATTAATTGGAGATTGTTGTTTATTCATTAATTCTTCAATATTTGTTTTGATTGTGTATGAAATTTTTGTAATTAATCCGTAATGAGATTTTGCATAAATGCATCCTCTAGTCGAAACAACTGGATTGTCAATTACTTTTTTATTTTTTCTATCAATTAATAATGTTATGTTAAACACACCATCTTGTGAAAGAATGCGACGATATTTTAATAAACCATCAGAATCACTATTGATGTTGTTACCATCAACATAGACATCATAGATGTCCACAAAATCATTTGTTGCTTTTGCGACATGATTTAATAGTTCAATTTTTTGACCATTTGTTACTTGAATTACATTATCGGGATTAATTCCAGCATTAGAAGCATTTTTTCTTAATGCTTTTAACATTTTATATTCACCATGAATCGGAATCAAATATAGAGGATTAATTAACTTGAACATTAATTGTTGTTCGGTTTCAGTTGCGTGCCCAGATGCATGCAATTTTTGTTCTTGTCTATTAGTTATAATTGTGATATTTTTTCTTGAAAGTTTATTTAATAATTTTTCAACACTTTCATAATTTCCGGGGATTGGATTAGATGACATTATTAGAATATCTGTAGGTTTGAAGGTAATTCAAGCATGTTTACCCATAGCCATTTGATTTAACGCGGCCATTTCTTCACCTTGTGATCCAGTACACAAAACTAATACTTCGTTATCTGGATATTTTTCAATTTCTCTTGCCTCAATAAATCAATCATCACTAACATTTAAGAAACCAACGTCTATTGATGTTTCAATATTTGTAATCATTGATCTTCCAATTAAACAAATCTTCCGATTATTTTTAATCGCAATTTCAATAATTTCTTCAATTCTTCCTAGATTAGAAGCAAAAGTAGACAAGAAAACTCTACCTTTTGCATTGTCGATAATCTTTTTAATTTCATTAATAATGTATTTTTCACTAACAGAAAAACCTTGAGTTTCCGAATTTGTAGATTCACACAATAAAATATCAATGTCTCTTCTACCTAGTTCAGCCATTTTTTGAATATCTGATTCATCACCTTGTGTAGAAAAATCAAATCTAAAGTCACCAGTTGATACAATTTTTCCATTTGGTGTTTGAAAATATATACCAAATGCATCCGGAATAGAGTGACACACTCTAAAGAATTCAATCTTAAAGTGTTTTGATTCAATTATTTTGTTATCATCAAAAGTTTCAAAAGAATATTGTTGTAGATTTTTGTGCTCTTTTAATTTCTTTTTAATAATACCTGCAGTTAGCTTTGCAGCATAAATTTTAGGAATCGATACAGTTTTTAATAAATATGGAATACCACCTATATGGTCTTCATGAGCATGAGTTACAATTAATCCTTTAATCTTATCTTTGTTTTGAACTAAATAATCAAATGGACAAATAATTGAGTCTACTCCTAATAAGTCATTAGCATCAGCAAATTTGATTCCGCAATCAATTACATATATTTCCTCATCGTGTTCGACAACATACATGTTTTTTCCAATCTCTTCAATTCCACCTAATGCAAACATATATGTGGGTTTGTTAAAATTTTCCATTATTTTTCTCCTATAAACGTTTTCAACTTTTTTCTGTATAAAATTTATCTTGCTTATTTATGTGATCGTAATAAAATATTCCAGATAAGTGATCTATTTCATGTTGTAAGCAAATCGAAAGTAGACCTTCAGCATTTATTGTAACATCTTTATTATTTAAAAGATCATAAGCTTTTACAATTATTTTAGAATTTCTTGGAACATACCCTTCATGATCCTGTTTTACACTAAGACACCCTTCACCAGAATGTAGGTATGTAATACCTAAAGATCTAGAAATAATCTTAGGGTTAGCTAATAAATAACGATATTGCTGTCCATTAAATTCAAAATTAATATAAATTACTTTTTTTAAGAAACCAACTTGTGGACCGGCTACTGCAATTCCTGGACGAATGCCATATTCTTGCTCTTGCCCTTTATCACATGCATCAATGTATGACATCATTTTATCAATGTATTCTTGATCTTCATTAGATATAGGAATAGATATATCTTTTGAGTGTTTTCTCAAAAGTTTATTTGAATCTAGTAATATTCAAGATTGTTTTGGTTTCATTAAAAAATGTGAATATATTAAGATAATTGTATAAAATATTATAGCATAAGATTAGTTATTAAATATAATATACAAATATATGAACAAGAAAATTCAACCTAATCTAAAGGAAACAAAGTTCAAATGTGCTTCATGTGGTACAGAATTTACTATTTTGTCTACTAACAAAGCTGAAGTAGTTACTCTTGATGTTTGTTCAAATTGCCACCCTTTCTATAAAGGCGGTTTATCTGACCAAAAAGTTAAGGGACGTGCAGAAAAACTTTCTAAGAAATTTGAAGCTGGAAAAACAACTTCTACAACTAAGAAAGTTAAAACTGTTAAGACAAAGAAATCAGGTAACAAGAAAGTTGTTAAATCTTTAGACGAACTTACATCAACTGAAAAATAACAACATTTCATCTCCTTTCGTAAGAAAGACATTTTGTCTTTTTTTATAAGTAGGAGATTTTTTTATACAAACTATGGAATACAACAAAAGATTATTCGAATCATTAGAATCTATATCAAACAAGTATTTAGAGCTTAATAAACAGCTTGAATCTGCTAGTTTACCGATTAGTCAATTAACAGAGATAAACAAGCAAATTAAACATGCTGCTCCATTACATGAAAAGTTTTTAGAATATAAAAAGTTAATTGATAACGGTTCACAAGATGAAAAGATCTTGGCTAATGAATCAGATAAAGATTTAATTGACTTAGCTAAGATGGAATTAGATGAAATTAAAACCCAAATTCCTCCACTTGAAGAACAAATTAAAATTTTGTTATTACCAGTTGATCCAAACAACGAAAAGAACGTTATAGTTGAAATGAGACCAGGAGCTGGTGGTGATGAATCTTCTATATTTGTTGCTGATTTGTTTGATACATATAAAAGATTTGCTGATAAGCAAGGATGAAGAATTAAGATTATGGATATCTCACAAAATTCTTGTGGATATGATTACATTTATTTCAACATTTCAGGCCAAGAAGTTTATTCAAAAATGAAATTTGAATCTGGTGTTCACCGTGTTCAACGTGTTCCTGCTACAGAATCTAAAGGTAGAGTTCATACTTCTACTATTACAGTTGCGGTATTACCAGAATTCGATGCGGTGGATGTTAAAATTAATCCTGCTGATTTAAGAATTGATACATATAGAGCATCTGGTGCTGGTGGTCAGCATGTTAACAGAACAGAATCAGCTGTGAGAATTACACATATACCAACTGGTGTTGTAGTAAGTTGTCAAGAAGGTAAGTCACAGTTTGAAAACCGTGATACATGTATGAAAATGCTATATTCTAAACTTTGAGAAAAACAAGAAACTGAAAGAAATGAAAAAATTTCTTCTATGAGAAAATCTCAAGTCGGTACAGGAGATCGTTCTGAAAAGATACGAACATATAACTATCCTCAAAACAGAGTTACTGATCACAGAATTGGTCTAACACTAAATAAACTAGATCAAATCATGCAAGGTAATCTTGATGAAATTATTGACCCATTAATTGCAGATGAACAAACAAGGTTAATGAGTGAATTAAAAATATAAAATGACCTTTTTTAAAGCTTTTAATGAAATTAAAAAAAAATACTCAGATAATGATCTTATTATTTATGAGATCATTTTTTATTTGTCTAAAAAAGTTAAAAATAAACTTTCATATATTGAAAACAGAAATGAACAAATTGATTTTAGTTTTGATGATCTATCAGCTAAATGTAACGAATATTTTTTGTTAAATAAACCATTAGGTTCAATAATTAAAAAAACTAAATTTTTAGGATTAGAAATAGATGTTTTTGATAATGTTTTAGTTCCACGAAATGACACAGAATTTGTCTGTTTAAAGGCAAAAGAAGAAATAATTAAAAAATATAAAAATGAAAAAGTTAATATTGTTGACTTGTGTTCAGGAACCGGGAATATTGGTATATTCCTAAAAAAAGAAATTGAAAATTCTGATGTTACTTGTGTTGACATTAATCAAGTTTCAATTGAAAATATAAAACATAATGCTAAAAAAAATAATGTTTCAATAAAAGTTATTCAAGGTGACTATTTCGAATCATTAATTAATAACAACTTAAAATTTGATGTAATTCTTATGAATCCACCATATGTTTCTATAGATGAATTAGATAGCACTATGACAA
>CAMWQH010000037.1 GCA_947176435.1 uncultured Mycoplasmataceae bacterium | reverse complement strand
ATAAAAAATGTTACAAAGTGGGAGAAAGTGGAAAAATGATATTTCTAGGAACTTATTTCCATAACATAGATGCAAAGAACAGGCTATCAATGCCTGCTAAATTTGCAAGTTCCCTAGGAAATGAAATTGTTATTTCAAAAGGCTTTGATGGTTGCCTTGAAATAAGAAGTTCAAACAGTTTTGAAACATATGCTAACAAATTAATGAACTTAACTCAAACTAAGAAAGATTCAAGAATCGTAATTAGACAATTGTTAGCAAATGCTGCAAACGTTGAATTAGATAAAGCTAGAAGAATTTTGATTCCTGCTAATTTGTTAAAAGAAGCAAACATTGGTTCATCTGTAGTTGTTATCGGAATTGGTAATAAGATTGAAATCTGAGATGAACAAACTTACAACAAGTTTAAGTCTGAAACAGATAAAACTTATGAAGCGATTGCTGAAAGACTGGAGAAAGACAATGAATAATCTTCACAATCCAGTATTGCTAAATGAAGCAATCAAGATGCTAAACATAAAACCAAATGGTATCTATGTAGATTGCACTTGCGGAAGAGGTGGCCACACAAACAAAATTTTGTCTTGCTTAAATAGTCAAGGCAAAATTATTTGCTTAGATATGGACTCTGATGCTTTTAAGTATTTATCTAACGAATTTAAAGATAAGAAAAACGTTATTTTAGTTAACCGTAATTTTAAAGATATTAAAACTATCTTAAATTCATTAGATATTAATAAAGTTGACGGAATTATTGCTGATCTTGGTGTTTCATCACCAATGTTTGATGATGCAAACAGAGGATTTAGTTATCATTTTGATGCAAGACTAGACATGAGAATGGATCAAAATGATCAATTGGATGCATATATGGTTATTAATAGTTATGAACCTAAGGAATTAACTAGAGTATTCAGAACTTATGGTGAAGTTAATAATCCTAGAAATGTAGTTAATGCGATTGTTAACGAAAGAAAAATAAAACCGATTGAAACTACAGGTCAATTAGTTGACATTATTAAGAATAATGTAAACAAAAAAGATTTATTTAAATCTAAACACCCTGCACGTGTTTACTTCCAAGCTTTAAGAATTGAAGTTAACCATGAATTAGATAACTTAAAACAATTGTTAACTGATAGTGTTGAATTCTTAAATAAAGATGGAAGACTAGTAATCATTACTTTCCATTCTTTAGAAGATAGAATTGTAAAACAATTCTTTAATGATATTATTGTGACTCACATTCCTAAAGAAGTCCCAATAATGAATTCAAATACTGATTATGAGTTATTAACTCGTAAACCAATTGTTCCAACTGAAAATGAAATTGCTAACAATAACCGAGCACGTAGTGCTAAGTTAAGAGCAATTAGGAGGATGAACTAATGTATAACCTAAAGAATGTTTATGGAGTAATCTCTTTTAATAGATCTAGAGTTAATGTGTTAGTAGTGGAAAAAGCTATTAATGGTAAGATTAACTGTTTATTCTTTGATTATCTAGATATTAACTATCTAAATGATAAACTTGAATTTATCAACAAAGATTTGTTAAAAGAAAAATTATTAGAGTTATTAACTAAAGCTGACGAGTTCATTGGAGTAATTGTTAAACGTTACATTATTAATGTAAGCTATTTACCTGTTAGAGTTGTTAAGAACATCTCTAAAGATTTTGAATTAAATGAATCTAAAGAATTAGATCAAAATGATTATTTATCATTTGTAAATAAAGTTGATTTCCTAGATGCAGTTACAAATGAAAGAATCATTAATGTTCATCCTGAATTATGAACATTAGATGGTCATAATTTATCTAGTTTTCCTTATGGTAAAAAAGGAAGAATGCTTAACTTTGAATATGTAGCTTATGTAACTAATGCAGAAATGTACAAGAGATTTAAAGATCTAGCTGCTGAATGTAAAGTAAGTTGTCTAGGTATTATTAATAACCAAATTTGTTTCTCTGGATGCCTTGAA
This sequence comes from uncultured Mycoplasmataceae bacterium, assembly GCA_947176435.1. GTDB lineage: Bacteria > Bacillota_I > Bacilli_A > Mycoplasmatales > Mycoplasmoidaceae > Malacoplasma_A. The sequence continues at coordinate 4,332 of CAMWQH010000037.1, read as the reverse complement.
AGAGTTAATGAATACCACAAGAGAAATTTAGTAATTGATGTTAAGAGTGATAGTTCCACTATCAATTTCTATGATACTAACAACAACTTAGTTTACTTTGAAAAGATTGATACTGGAAGTAATTGAATGGTTGATAAGGTTAAACACCAATTCTCTATTCCTGAAGGACAAAACTTAATTCCAATTATTGATTCATTAGATGCTATTAAACTAGTTGATACTAACGTATCAATAGTTAATATTCATAAAGAAGACTTCTTAAACTTAAAAGTAGCAACTGCTGGTGCGTTTATCAGTTACATTAATTACACTAATAAGAAGTTTATTGAATTAATCAACAATAGAATTAACAACATCTTATCAAGAATTCAATTGTCTTATGACAATATGTACATTAATGCTAATAACATGGCTAATAAGTTCTTAGGTCAATTAGTTAACCCGCAATTTAAAACTTTTGATAACAATATTATTGGTATCGAAGATAAGAATTTAAGTGCAATGTTAGGTGCAGTTGACTACACTAATGCTACTCAAAAAGCTAAGAATTACGTTAAATATTCAGTTGATCCTTATGTATCTCAAAATACATTTAATGATCAATTGAAGAAAGAAATTTTACTTAAAGTTGGAGTAATCACTACTAAGTGAGCTGCTAAGTTAGGAGGATAATATGGAAAATTTACTAAACAAGATAATTAACAAGGTAGAAACTAACGAACAAGATTCAAACAAACCAAAGTTTGAAGCTAATTTTAATGTTAATCCATTAAAAGATAAGTTTTTAAACAACCTTGATGGTATAGATGAAAATGTTGGTAACTTTAACATTAAAGTATTTGGTATCGGAGGAGCTGGATGTAATGTAATTAAATACATGAAAGAAGCTCGCGTATGAGCTGATAATGTTCAAATCTATGCTCTTAATACTGATGTTACCTCTTTAAGAAAAATTTCTAATCTTTCTAATGTTTACCTTTTAGGTAAAACATTATTAAGAGGAGCAGGTAGTGGAGGAGACCCACTAATTGGTAAAACTTCTGTAGAAGAAGATAGAGATGCAATTAAACAAGTATTACAAGGCACTGATTTATTATTCTTAGTTGCAGGGCTAGGTAAAGGAACGGGAAGTGGAGCTACTCCTGAAATTGCTAAGATTGCAAAAGAAATGGGAATCTTAACAGTAGCAGTTGTAAACTTACCATCAATTACTGCTGAAGGTAATACCATCTACACTAATGCTCTTAATAACTTAAAAGAACTAAAGAAACAAGTTAATAGTATTACTACTATTAGTAATGATTTAATCATTAAGAACAGTGGTATGGATATTTCGTTCATGAGAGCTTTTGAAAAAGCTAATGAGCAAGTAACTACTATTATTGGTGAAGTAGCAGACATGATCAATAATGCAACTGAAATGAATATTGACTTTGCTGATCTTAAAAACTTCTTTGTTAAATGTCCGGTATTTAATGCTAACGCTTTTAACTTAGACCAAGATTATTCTTTAACTAACTTAAAGAATAAGATTAGTAAATGTATTGATGCTTCATATACTGATATTAAGTTAGATAACGCTCAAGAAGTTATTGTTAACTTAAAGATTAATGAATCTACTCCTCCAACAATCATTAGCGATGTAAGAACGATTTTTAAAGGTCTTTCATCTAATAATGAATTATCAGTAGTTGCCGGTGTAGATTACACTAACTTAAAGAATATTAGAGTTTCGTTCTTAATCTCTACTAAAGAAGATTCTTCATCTGATGAATCTAATTTAGAAGACGAAGTTATTAGTTTCACTAAGATTAATAATGAACAAGAATCTAAGATTGAATTTGGTAATGAAATTCCTTCAACTAAAGTTGAAGTTAAAGAAGATAACACTTTAGATCAATATAAAACTAGTGGTAACACTCACAAGACTTTTATTAATAAAGAAAGATTTAACTTTGATGAAGACAACACAATCGAAGAAGAACCTAATAACTATTTAAACTCTGATGAATGTGTTGATATCATCACTAAAGCAATGACTGGAGTATTAAGAACAACAGCTATTGCTGTTCCGAGTGAAAAAGAGATAAAAAATAATTAATGGGTAAAACCAAAAAACAAAGGCAATACAAAGATTGCTTATTAAATGATGGAAAAAATTCTTTAGATGATTCTATATTTAGATGCATTGAAGCATGTAAATATGTATATTTATTTCCAGAATTTTGAATTAATTTAAGTTCAAAAATTAAATCATCAGATTTAAACTCAAGTACAGCTATTATTCTTACTCAACACAAATTCACTTTATTTTTTTGAAACGAATTTTGTATCACTATGAGAGATGTAATTCGTTTGATGAAAGAAATACTAAGTAATGTTGAAAAATACAAAGAAGTGATTAAATATTTAAATGATACAAAGTTTTAAAATTCTTTTTAAGTGATTTGTTCATTCCTTGTAAACATAAAATACTTATAAAATCTGTTCTTTCTTTTTCTTTACATAATTACAGTGAGGATGAATATGGTTTTCAACATTCAGATGCAAGCTGAAATCTAATGGAAAAAGAAATGAAAAATTTATTTTTTTCAACAAAATATGAGGATACAAAAGAAGAATTTATTAACTTAATAAATCTATTTAGGAATATAGATTATCAAAAAAATTATTCTAAATTGTCAAAAGATATAGATTTCCATTGTGTAATTTTTGAGTTTATTTCTTTCTTGTTTGAAAAAAAATAAATAAAAATATTTTATATAATTAATTGGAATTAATGTGATTAAACTAATAGATAAAAAAAATTTACATCACAAGTTTTCTGATGGGATTGAATTCAAACCTGACATTAATAGAATTCAAACATTAGGAGAAGTTTTTACGTCTTGAGCTGTTATTAAAAAAATGCTATATGATCTAAAATTTACCCGCTCAAAAAGTTGTGATACAATTTTTGAACCTGCAAGTGGTCATGGAAATTTTGGTATAGAAATACTTCGATATAAATTAGATAGAGTCATTAAAGAAATGAAAAGTGATAAAATTTCTGAATCACAATGGACTAAAGAATATGAAATAAGATCACTAGTTGCACTAGCTTCACTATATCAAAATGATATTGATCAACAAAACATAGAAGAATTAAAAAAAAGACTATACAGATTCATTATTAACAAATATAAAAAATACTCAAAAAATTTGAAAAAACAAATACCTACATATTATGACTATGCAGTTTCTAATATATTAACTTTAAATTGCATAAGAGCAGATTTAACTGATCCTGAAAGTAAAGATATTAATTTTATATTTTGTTTTCGCTGAAAAGATTGAATTTACAGGATTCATAAAAAAATGGACGATTTACAAAATGAAAATCAAATTTTATTTGACAAAACATTTAGTAAAATTGATAAAGTTAAATACAATCAATGAAATATATTTGAATTAGAAAGGAAAAAGAAAATGGCAACTAAAATAATTAAAAAGAATAAAGAGAAAGAGAGAAAGAAAGAGAGAGAGAGAGAGAGAGAGAGAGACGAGCAAAAAAGTTTATGATTTAATTAAAAATGAATTGAATGAAAAATTTGACCTTAATGAAAATTCAAATTTTAAGTTTACTTATTGTATAAGCAATCCACCATATCAAATAAAAACAGGTGGTAAAAATCATAACATATATGACAAATTTTGATTTTTAGCAACGAACATTTCTAAAAATGTTTCAATGATTTTTCCTAAAGGATGACAAACATCTTCAGGCAGAGCATCCGGCTCCGCAAATCATAATTTAATTAGAGAAGACAAACATATTGTTAGCGTAGATAATTATTATGAAAATAAAAAAATTAATCCTTTGATTTTGTTCGAAACAGCAAGTACAGGTGGTGTAAATATTGTTATTTGAAAAGAAGATTATGATAACAAAGGTTTCGTTGATTATTATGAATATGGAATTTTCAAAAATAAAAAAAATCTTTTACAAACCCACATTTTAGATTCCAAAACAAAAGAAATTTTTTTGAAAATTCATTCCAGTTATAAGAAATTCATGATTGACCTTATAACTGGGTGGAATCCTTGTGGGATATTAACATGATTTATGAACCCCCAAAGAGACGGCTATCAATATTTACGTTTTACAGAAGAAAAAAATTTAATAAAATTTTGAGGTAATGACAACAAGGACAACAAAAGAAAATGAATGTGAATACCAAAAGAATTTACAGTTATAACAAAGAAAAAAAATAAAGAAATTAAAGAAATAAATAAAGTTAAAACTTCAGAAGAAAATATAAAAAAATGAAAAGTTATTTGGCCTAAATCAGG
>CAMWQH010000036.1 GCA_947176435.1 uncultured Mycoplasmataceae bacterium | reverse complement strand
CTACCAAATTAGAAAAATAGAGGCACAAGAAAACTCTCTTTTTTATCATAAAAAAAGTTCAAAATTTTTTATTTATTTTTAAATTCTTTTAAAGCTTTTGCTATTTGATCAGGGCAACTAGTTCCCCTTCCTCTACAATTAATTCCTTGAAGAATATTAATAACTTCATCAATTGTTTTTCCAACTATTAGTTTGCTAACACCCAAAGTATTACCTGGACAACCATTAGTTATCTTACAAGAATTTATTTTATTGTCTTCAATATCAAATTCAAATTTTGTTGAACAAACGCCTGTTGGAGTATATGTATATTTCATATTAATTTAATTATAACCATTCATGGAAAGTATGTTTGTAACATACCTTACCTAATTGAGCGGTTAAACAATATCCTAAACAAACTAAGAAAGCATAGCCAACCATTGATGCATGTTTAGTTAAACTTACAAAACCACCAAAGTTTAAGTTTGGAATTAATGCAAACATTAAACCAACCATAACTAAACATAAAATTGATAATGTAATAGGCAAAGAAGGACAAGAGTGAAATAATGGAACTTTTGAAGTTCTTAAAACAATAATCACTCCCATTTGAGTTAACAAACTTACTAAGAATCATCCTGTTTGAAATAACTCAACTGTCCCATTTGTTGGGCACCAACCAAAGCCATATCTCATAATAGCAAATGTAGTAACATCAAATATTGTACTTATTGGTCCTATAACCAGCATAAATTTCAAAATACTTTTTGCATTTCAGTTTTGTGGTCTTTCAATATATTCAGTATCGACACCATCTCATGGTAACGCAAACTGGCAAAAATCAGCAATCATATTAAGAATTAATATTTGCAATGAAGTCATCGGATCAAATCTTAATCAAATTGATGCAATCAAAATACTTAATATATTACCAAAGTTAGATGATACAGTCATCTTAATGTATTTAATAATATTAGCAAAAGTTTTTCTACCTTCAATAATACCATTTTCAAGCACCATTAAATTTTTCTCTAACAAAATAATATCAGCACATTCTTTTGCGATATCAACTGCAGTATCTACTGATATTGCAATATCAGCCGCTCGCATTGCTGGAGCATCATTAATACCATCTCCCATATAACCAACAATATGTTTGTTACTTTTAATTGCTAATACAACACGTTCTTTTTGTTCAGGCGAAAGCTTAGCAAATACGTTTACACTCATAACAATGTCTTTTAATTCTTCATCAGACATTGTTTCTACATCGTTACCTAATAAAACTTTGTCCGTTTTAATTCCTACTTGTCTACAAACATATTGAGCAATTAATTCGTTATCACCTGTAAGTACTTTAACTTCTGTACCACGTTTTTGAAGTGCTTGAATTGCTCCAGAAGCTGACATTTTAGGAGGGTCAAGAAGAGCAATATATCCTATTAAACGCATATTAGTTTCATCTTTAACAGAAAAATCTGTTTTCTTATCTAGTCTATCATTGTTTATTGCAATAGCAATAACTCTCATACCTTCTTCAGATAATTCATGAACAGTATTTTTAATTTTTTCTCTTAATTCATCATTAAGTTTTTTAACTTCACCATTAATTTCGGCATAAGTACAAACTGAAACAATTTCTTCAATAGCTCCTTTTGTCACTAATTGAGTTTCTCCGGCCTTATCACTTAAAACAACTGACATTCTTCTACGTTTAAAATCAAAGGGAATTTCATCAATTTTTTTAAATTCTAAAAGATTGCTATTAAACCCAACTGTTTCAGCCTTTTCAATTATTGCTAAATCTAATAAGTTTTTTAATCCTGTTTGATAGAAACTATTTAGATAACCGTAAACTAAAACTCTATTGTCTTCTTTGCCATCAAGATTGATGTGTCTTTCTAAAACAATTCTATCTTCTGTTAGTGTTCCTGTTTTATCTGTGCACAACACGTCCATTGCACCAAATGATTGAATCGAATTAATATTCTTAACTATAGTTTTTTGTTTAGATAATTTAAATGCTTCTTTTGCTAAATTAACTGTAACAATCATTGGGAGCATTTCTGGGGTAATACCTACTGCAACCGCTAAAGAAAACTCTAAAGCTTCAACTCAAGGATTACCATCAGTTTCAATGCTTAATGCACCACGAAGAATAAATACTATCATAGTCATAATAAGCATTGTTCCAATTAATAGTCAGCTAACCGATTTAATACCTTTGTCAAAATTTGTTTTTGGTTTTTTATTTTGAATACTCTTAGCAACTTTACCAAAATAAGTATTCATACCTACAGATACAACAATTCCTTTAGCTGTACCACTTGATACAGTTGTACCCATAAAACATAAATTATCTCTATCTAGAGCCTGTCAGGAATTAGATTTATTAATCACTAACTTTTCTACAGGTTCAGACTCACCGGTAAGAGAAGATTGAGAAATAAATAAATCTTTAGCATTAATAATTTTTAAGTCTGCAGGAATCATATCTCCAGCAGCCAAATGAATAACATCTCCTACACACACTTCGCTAATAGGAATTTCTCTCTTTACTCCATTTCTTTCAACAGCAGTTGTAGTAGTGATCATTTTCTTCAATTTCTCGGAAGAACTATATGATCTCATCTCTTGAAAAAATCTGATAAATCCAGAAATTACTATCATTGCTGAAATGATTCCAAAACAAATCCAGTTATCTCTTGTCGGATCAATTTTCCCGTGAGTATTAGGAATTAATACATTTAACAATGCTATTACCATTAACACAATTGAAAATGGAGTAAAAAAAGCAGAAAGCATAAAATTATATCAATGGTGTTTCTTGTTAGATATAACATTATTCATTCCGTATTTTTCAGAATTTACTTCAACTTGTTTAATAGATAGACCATTTTCAGAAGAGTTTAAATCTTTATATGTTTCAGCAATCTTTTCATCAGAAAAAGATAACAACTTTTTGTTGTATTCTTGAGATATTGTTGGTTTTTTAAAATTTTTTCTTTTTTTAATACTCATAATCTTTTTTAATTAACTTAAAAAAGACGAGTGATGTAATTTTAATAATTTAGAAACAGAACAAACATATGGATTTTGTTCCATTCTTTAAATTAAAAAGACAACTTCACGGGTCCATACATTAATTCCTTTCGTTATTATTTATGTAGATATTATAATAGTATAATATTTAATAACACATAAGGAATATTACTATGGCAGTTAAAAGACAAGTTCGACTAGAATGTACAGAATGTAAACACATTAATTATTTGACTAAACGTAACCCTAAGTCTACACCAGAAAAATTAGAATTAAAGAAATATTGCAAACACTGTAAAAAAACTACAGTTCATAAAGAAACAAAGGCTAAGTAATGACTAAGTCTTCTTATATATATAAGAAAAACATTGTATCTAAATTATTAACAAAAAACAATGCTGATGCCATTGTTTTTATTTCTACTTACAATCGTTTTTGAATTACTGGTGCAAATACAACTTTTGGATATGCTATAGTGACAAAGAAAGATGCTTACTTAGTTATTGATGCAAGAGATTATGAATGTTGTAAAGATCAATTAACCAACGTTAAGTGTGTTTTGTATAATGGATTTAATGATCTTAAAAAATTAGTTAAAGATTTAAGAATTAGGACTTTATTATTTGAAAATGATTACATTAGTTATTCAGACTTTAACTGTGTTTTAAAGAAACTTGGTCCTAAATTAATTCCTGTTGATACTTGTATTCTTCGTGCTTCAAAAACACAAGAAGAAATTACAAGTATTAGAAAATCAATGAATATTGCAGCTGATGCAATGAACTATATTAGGAAAACCATTAAAGTCGGAATGACTGAAAAACAAGTTAAACAAATGTTAACTGTTTATATGTTAAATAAGGGTGCAACAGCTACAAGCTTTGATTTAATTGTCGCTTTTGGTGAAAACACAGCAAATCCTCATCATCAATCAGCTAATCGTAAATTAAAGAATAACGAATTTATCACTTGTGATATTGGTTGTATATATGAAGGTTATTGTTCAGATATTACAAGAACATTTTGATTAGGCAAACCTTCTAAAAAAATGCTAGAAATGTATAACTTAGTTTTGGAATCTAATAAATTAGGCATTAAGAAAGCAAAGGTTGGTGTTACTGGTAAATATTTAGATGGTGTGTGCCGTGAATACATATCTAGAAACAAAGAATATGCTGATTTGTTTGTTCATGGAACAGGACACGGTGTAGGAGTTGAAATTCACGAATTACCTAACGTTAAACCAACTTATAACGAGAAAATTCTTAATAACTCAATTATCACAATTGAACCAGGTGTATATCAACCAGGATTTGGCGGAGTCAGAGTGGAAGACTCTATCTTAGTAACTAACAAAGGTGTTGAAGTGCTAACAAAAAAAGCAAGCAAATAAGAGCTTGCTTTTTTTATGAATATCTTGTATAATAATTATGTATTTATAAATAAATACACAATTAAGGGGAAAAATATGAATAAAAAATTAATAAAAACTATTACTTGCTTAACATGTGGTCTAGGATGTGCTAGTGCAGTTTTTGCTGCTACTTCAAGTTTTTCTTTATCTAAAAGAAAACCGCCTTTCATTCTTAAATCTACTTATGTAACATTAAATAAAGATCCAAATTTTGATATTGATTATTCATCAATTCTTGGTAGTTATAAGGCATTACCAGAAGAATCATTTAAGTTTGGTGGTTATAAAAATCAAAACCTTATAGGTTTTGTTGATGGATTTGATTTGGCTTCTTACATTGCTAAAGGATATGATACATTAATTATTCCTTCTTTACCTAGTGGAGGTATAGTTGAGAATACTTTTAGTGACGGATTAAAGGGGATTAAAAACATTGCAATAAGATGATGTAACAAAATAGATGCTGGTTGTTTCAATAATTGTGAATCACTTGAAAACTTAATTGTTACAACAGGAACTATGTTAGTTGAAAATAGTTTCAATGATTGCTATCAATTAAAACACATCTTCTTTTATGAACCAAGTTCTCCTTGATTTTGTTTTTATCTTGAAAATATTAATTCATTTTTTGCAAACGCAGGTAGAGATGCTCATAAAGACAGTTATAATGCTAAAACCGTTTACTCATGAGGTCAAGATCAAGCATCAAGCGAGTCTGCAATCAATACTTTATTTGAACACACTCAATTACCTCAAGAATGAAGCGCTGCTAAATAATTAATAAATTAAAAAGACACAAACGTGTCTTTTTTTATTTACTTTCTACTATATTTCCAGTGATTGGTTTTTTCTTAAAATAACTAATTGCATTATTCACTGTTGTTTTTGCAATTGCGTCCAAGGCTTCAATAGTGAAGAAAGCTTGATGAGATGTAATAATTACATTAGGGAAAGATAAAAGTCTTGAAACTGTTGATTGATCGAGAATCGAATCTTCAAGATTTTCGTACACATATTTTCCTTCTTCTTCATAAACATCTAAACCAACTCCAGAAAACTTTTTGCTACGTATTCCTTTAATTAAATCACATGTTTTAATTAGTCCACCTCTTGATGTGTTTACTAACAACACTCCATCTTTCATTAAACGAATTGTTTCGGCTTTAATTAAATGGTGGCTTTGCGGTGTTAATGGACAATGTAAACTAATTAAATCTGATTGTTTTAACAATTTCTTTAAATCAACATATTGAACAAAATTTAAGTCTTTGTTCTGATATTTATCAAACGCTAAGACTTTCATTCCAAAACCATTACATATTCTAGCCATGGCTGCACCTATTTTTCCTGTACCAATTATTCCTGCTGTTTTACCATGAAAATCAAAACCTAATAATCCTGATAATGAAAAGTTGTTTTGTGAAACTTTTAAATAAGCTTTATGAATTCTTCTATTAACAGCAAGTGCTAATGCCATAGCCATTTCTGCAACAGCTTCAGGTGAATAGCTCGGTACTCTCATAACCATGATATTTGCTTCCTTACAAGCTTTCAAATCAACATTATTAAAACCTGCACATCTTAATAAAATTAATCTAATTCCTGCTTCTTTTAATTTCTTAACACATTTAGCATTAACCTCAGCATTTACAAAGATACAAATTGCTTTGTACCCTTTTGCTAATCTTGCTGTATGACAATCAAACACACCATCAAAATAAGTAACTTTTATATCTTTAATATCTTTTAAATATTTATCAAAAGATTTCTTGTCATAATCTTTTGCATCATAGAACAAAACTTTCATCATAATTGAATGTTATTCTCCTATTTTTATTATAAATTTTATTTATAAATAGAATGTGGAATAATTATCAAAAAAATGCTCATATATATATATATATATATATATATGTGTGTCTTATACACATCTGGCGGGGCCGACGAAGAGAGAG
>CAMWQH010000035.1 GCA_947176435.1 uncultured Mycoplasmataceae bacterium | reverse complement strand
ACATCAAGAGTCATGAAATTTTTTTTTATAAAATTTTGATGCATATTTTTTATTTATTTCATCATAAAAAACAATTTTTTTATGCATCTTGATTTGATCTTTATATCCACTAAAGATTTTTACTAAAAGGCTTATTGATCAGGCAATAAACTTGTTCTTACAAACAAATTTAAAATTATAAAAATCAATGTCATTATGTTGAATCAAAATCTCATTATCAGGAATATACTCCCATCAAAAACCCTGAATTGTGTCATTAATAATTAAGTCAAATTTATTATTTTTTTTAAATTTATTTAGTTCACCTTTTATTTTTATAAAACTTATTCATGTTAAAAATAAGGATTTATGCATGTATTTGTTTTTTGGATAAATTAATCTATGAGAAGATTTGATTTTGTTTTTTTCATTTCTAATATCATATGAAAATTCTGTTACATCTCAACCTTCTGATTTAAGAATATCAACAAGTTTTCCTGCATATATTTCGGTTCCACCATATGTATGGTTTGGACTTACAGTAATGATTAAAGCTTTTTTCATTTTATTTAGTTCAGTTTAATTGATCAACCCTTTTTGGTTTTTTATTTCTAATAACTTCAGCAATATTTCCGTCTTTCACTTTTATGACCATTGTTGCTAAATCAGCAAATATTGGATTGTGCGTAACGATAATAATTGTAGTCCTATATTTTTTATTAACATCTAAAAATAATTGCATTATTTGTTTTGACATTTCTTCATCAATTGCACCAGTTGGTTCATCACCAAAGATAATGTCTGGGTTTTTAGCCACACTACGAGCAATCGAGACACGTTGTTGTTGACCACCGGAAAGTTCATGAGGAAATTTGTTTCTATGTTCGTATATACCGATGTTTTTTAGTAATTCATCTATATCGATTTTTTTATTTTTGTTTGTTTGAAGGTTAGACCCAACTTCAACATTTTCTCTAATAGTTAAATTAGGAAGTAAACCATATTGTTGGAATACATATCCAATATTTTTTCTTCTAAAGTCAGTTAGTTCAGGACTTTTTAAATTAATAAGATTATTGTTGCAAACGACAGTAGTACCATAAGTTGCAGTATCCATTCCAGAAATTACATTTAATAATGTAGTTTTACCTGAACCAGATGGACCAAGAATTACAACAAACTCACTATAAGGAATTTGTAAATTGACACCTTTTAACACTTTCGTAGCTAATATCCCGTTGTTGTAATATTTAATTGTGTTTTTTAAATCAATTACATATTTGGATTTAATTTTTTTAGCACCGTGAGATTTAGGAAGTCTTTCTAATCTAGAAACTTGTTTTGAATGAAATTTAGAATAAAAATTTAGTTTAGTATCATTAATGTAACTTTCAAATGATAATGCATTATCTTCAAGGAATTCTATTCTTTTAGTAAGATATAACTTTTTTGCTTTATTAAGTTTTTTTGTTTCTAAAATAAACTTTAAATAAGAAACTTTTAATAAAACTTTATTAAGCTTTTTTGTTCATCTATTTAAATAAAAAATTTTATGAAAGTTATATGGTATCTGTGAATGCTCTTGGTTTGATTCGATGTATTCAATATAGTCGTGATAAACTAAATCATTAGGTTTACTCACATTGTGTTTTATTAAAGACTTTGATCATTCATATAAATAGTTATATTTAGTCTTCTTTCCTTCTAACTTGTTTTTAGTCATTAATAACTTGTTTAAATTTTTAAGACTCTTACGTTTTTGTTTATATGTTCTTTTATTCAAACCTGAAGATTTATCAATTGTTGTTTTAGCTACAGCAATTTTTTTCTCAACTAAATTAATGCACTTTGAATAGTGATCATTTTTATTTTTATATAGATTAATTTTTTTATTTGCGTTATTCTTTTTCATATTGCCTCCTTATTTAATCATTTGTGTTAGTGAACCCCTTCTTAGTGAAATTCAACTTGATGCTATTGAACATATTAATTCAAATACTACCACTGCAGCTCCTGTCAAATAAAAATATCATTTGGTTGTTGCATCCACGAGTAGTCCAATGCCTTTCATTATTGCTAATTGAAATATTGCGGTGAATCCCATTGTCAGAGGTATAGCAATGAATAAACCGAAAATAATTACTGGTATATATATTGACATAAAAGATAAAGCATTTTCCATATCTGTGTATCCTAACGAACTTAATATAGCAGCAAGTTTTTTTGAATCAGCAATAATCATTGATGACATCAATAAGACAATAAAGAAAACCATAAATGCAATAATTACTAGAACGATTATTTCTATATTAGAAATGGTATTAGACATTGTCTTATAAACCATATCATTTGAATTTTTGTCAACTGCGCTTGTAACTAATGAAACATAAGTAGTGTTGCCTCAAATACCACTAATTGCACTAATGAAATCGTCTATATTTTGATCAATAAACTCTTTCCATTCTGCAAATCCCTCGTTTGTTCTATTTTTGTCTCATAAATTGTATGCTTGAGTAATTTTTTTGCCTAATTCAGTATTCTCTAACTCTGTTATTTTATTAGCTAATTCAAGATTAGCACCATATTTTAATACATCAGAAGAGCTGTTGGATTTTAAATCAGAAGAAGGTAAATACAAACCATATGGGCAATAGAAACAATATCCTTGAGTTAATGCTTTGCTTCCATTTGGATCTTTAGTAAAATACCCATTAAAACCATAAGGAATAATGTTATAGTCATCTCCAGCGTTTGTCTTTAGTGTTCTTATGTCATTTATTGAAGCCTTAGATTTTGAGCCATCATCAATTGTCATTGTAGAATGTATGGCATCATTGTAGTTTATATAACTTTCATCCAAATCATCATCGTTTGAAAGGGTAGATTTTAAACCCAATATATAATTAGCTACCTGCTGATCAATATAATATTCTTCGTTTTCACGAGATTTCATTACACCAACAATTTTAAATGTTACTTCATTTTGTTTTGAATTTTCTTGTATTTGTTGAACGAATCTGTTTGCCTTATTTAACACATCAAAAGTCATATATGAGCCAGAATGAACATTATATTTTTTTGCTACTAATTCATTTACAACCATTGGGAATATTGTATTAATTCCTGGTATGCCTTCATATTTCAAAGATTTTATATAGTTTTTGCCATTATCATCAATTAATTTAACATAAGAAGTGTTGTTATCAATACCCATTATTTTTTGATTTTTAGGTAAAGAAGAATTACCGGAATTTTTAACGCCATTAACAGTTAAGTATGTATATGTTTCTTCCAATTCAGATAGTGGAATAGAGTTATAACTCATTACAAAATCTTCAGCTGTTGAAGGAATTGTTAGCGACCCTTTTGAGTCTTTTTCAGAATAAGCTCTAACCATTAGCGAAACAAAATCATGATTTAATCCTAGCCCAGTAAAATCTACAACATTAGATTGATTTATTTCATAATTTTCGTCAGAAATTTCTGTAAAGAAAGATTTATTTTTTTCAGTATTTCAATTTGTTGTGTCTTCTGAGTGATAAACGTTATATCCTATATCATTTATAATCTTTTGATATTTTTGGCTACAAATATTTCTTGAGTTTTCTGGCATTAAGGAAGAAGCGATGTCTCAAGGATTTGAAGTTAAACCAAATGCTGAAATGCCGATTAGGTAATTCATTGTCATTTCAGAAGATACTCTATTCCTTAAATATTGCAAATCTGTTTTTTGGCCTATAGAATCACTTAAAAAAGGAATGAACATATTTTGGTGGGATATTGAATTTACTGAATCATCAAAAGACAAAGATTTATACATTCAATCATTGCTTTGCAAATGAGCTAAATTAATTAATTCAAAAGAAGTGTCATAATATTGTTTATAAAATAGTTTTGTTTGGTCTTCAGATGACGAAATATCATTTCAGCTGTTGTCTCAAGTTCAACTATCTTTTTTACTCGAAAATATTGATGGTAAAAAGTTGTGTCCAACGTTTTGTGCAGATTTTTGAAAACCGGTTTGACCAAATCCATCTGCAGAAATTGGGATATATTGTCCACCTTGAGTTGTAGGAGAATATAAGTCAACAGCATATGAATAGTCTCTGGTGTCAGAGGTTTTAGCAATTGCTGCATCAAACTTTCCGTTCATTGTCATACCAAATACTAAGCTTGACATTGCAAGTGAACTCATTATCGATAAAATTGTTAATCTTCATAAAGAATTGAAGGCAATAGATATTCTAAATTTAGTTAAAACTGTAAATTTTTTGAATGGTTTTTTTATAACTCTTGATAATCAATTAGATTTAAATTCACTTCCTGACTTCATTAAATTTGTCGTTTTTTCACGCAAAACAATGTATGTAGAAAATACAGATACTAGAACGAAAACTAAAAATGGTAAGAATACCGAAAGAAGTAATGCAGGCCAAGAAAAAGCAAGTAAGTTTGTTGGCAATGTTCAATATGAAGAAAATAATCCTATAGCTGCTGACTGCAGGAATGTACCTAACAAATAACCAGCTATTCCACCAAGTAATGAAGGGATAAAAGCAAATGGTGTCAATGAGAGAGCAATACTTCATTTTCTAATACCATTAGCTTGCATAATACCAATAGTAGATCTATTGCTTGATACATATCTCCTTACTATGATTCCAGAAATTATTAATCCTACAATCAATATGAAAATAGTTAATAAGTAAGAGATTAAGTTTACTTTTTCAACAAGTTGTGGGATATAGGAAATTCTAAATGCAGCGGCATTTAAAGTACAAAATAAATCATCTGCCATATATGCAGCTTGCACATTTTCTGGCCAATTCATTATTTCATTACATTTATTATTTATTTCAGCAAGAATTTTCTTACCGTTTTTTTTGTTGTAGAACTTTCCCACTACATACTTTTCAGTTTGATTACCTTGAAAAGCTATTTGTACTCTTTCATAAGCACTATTATTTCCAAAACAGATGCATTCCTTATCTGGATTAGGAATAGGTTTTTCAATGGAAACAACAGGGTAAACATAATCTCCAGTAATACCGGCAGCTAAAATGAAGAATGGTGTACCACCACCAACTTTAATGACGTTTTGTTTGTAGGTTTCTTGTCATAAATTAATCTTTTGTTCAATTTGTTCCTCAGACAACGAATTCATCCATGAAATAAATCTTGCTCTTTCTGTAAGAATGTCACTATGACTTTGTATTCAATTTTGGTAATCTTGATCTTTTTGTAAGAGTTTAGATATGTCTAATGGTTTATATTGATGTTTTTTTAAATATTGTGGAGCAAAAATAGCAAAATTTGAAGTTCAATCTTCAATCATTCAAGTAAAAGGTATTGTTTGTCCCCCGTCTACCTTATCATACGAAAGAACATATTCATATTTCTTATCATTAACATCTGTTAACTTAAAATAAATATTAAAATCTTCATATTCTTTTTTAAAATCATCATCTATTGGAAATTGCTCTTCAGATTTTTTTAATAATTCATCAATTTTAGAAACTCTTGATTTGAAATCTTTTGAAGGATCACTATTATTAAGTTTTCCTTTATTTAGAATATCAAAAAACTTTCTTACATATAATTGTTCAGATTCATCGGTTTTTAAAATATCTCATGTAGGATATTCGTGAGATAAGACTTTTTTAACTTCATCTTTTGAAGAAATTAACGATGAAGGTTTTCAATCATTAACTGAAAAGTTGTTTCATCCAATGTTATTAAATTCATTTGTATTAAATATGATCTCACGATCAACAATTGAATCATAAGGGTGCAAATCATCTTCAGGACACGACTCAACCATATCGTAATAAATAGTGTCTGTTGAATTGTTAATTTTTAAAGACCTAAAATTTCTAAAATAAACTTGATTTTTTAAATCATTAGATAGGTAGTCATTAAGAGGGCTATTATATTCTGATAAATAATTGTTTAAATCAGTAGATCATTCTGAAAGAGCAGCATTAATTTTTGTAATATCACTATCGGCACCAGAATGTTTAGAATCAGATAATTGTTGATGAATATCAACAGATGAAAATGTGGATTTATTGCCTGGTTGGGCATTTTCCATATATGTTAATTTATTTGAATTTGTAACTTTAATTGTTCTGTAAAAATATTCTTGATAATCAGGGTTATCATGATATTGTTGATAAAATTTATCTATAGCACTTTCTCCGTCTAGTGAGGCATCAAGTTTTACATAATATGTTTTAAGATATACAGATGTAGACAATTCTTGTTGATCTGGTCAATAAACCTCTTCGCCATCTTTAGAATAGCCAACACCTTGCCCTTCTGTTTTACTACCTGGAGAAAACTTGATGTTACCAATATCATATTTTTCTGATACAGTAAAATCATGTTGGTTTCCTTGAGTGGAAACTTTATCATATGTATTATTGATGTTTGTAGTTGTACTTTGAAGTACGGTAAACATTCCAACCGATAAAAATATAAGAAATGTTAAACCAATAATAGCAATTTTGTTCTTAGCTAGAGAACGAAAGA
>CAMWQH010000034.1 GCA_947176435.1 uncultured Mycoplasmataceae bacterium | reverse complement strand
CGGCATACGACATTTCTGCCTGTCTCGTGGGCTCGGACATGTGTATAACAGAGAGATTGCAATGTATTCGCATCATTTATTAATATTTGGTTTAGACAATACCATGTGATAATCAACATCAAAAAAGACATTAACAGCGTAAAAATTGAAATTTCTAGATAATTGTTCACCGATTTTTTGGTATCTATAACTAGAAAGAATATCAAATATATATAGAACATTATTTTTGTTCTTTTTGTTTATACAAGGAATAAATATTTCTTGATATCTAAAATCTTTGGTTAATAACATAAATTTATTATTAATAAATTAATAATACTATTTATTGAGATAAAAAATAAAAATAATTGTGGATTTACTCTCATTTTATGTATAATGATACACACATAGTAGTTGTCAAAGAAAATAGAAAGGAAATATGCCAACAATATCACAATTAATTCGTAAAGAAAGAAAATCAAAAACAAAGAAGAGTAAATCTCCTGCACTTTTGAGTACTTTCAATACTATCAAAAATACTGAAAAGTATAAACCATCTCCATTAAAGAGAGGTGTATGTACCAGAGTTGGTACAATGACACCAAAGAAACCTAACTCTGCGTTAAGAAAATACGCTAAGGTTAAGTTAACAAATAAACAAGAAGTATTAGCTTATATTGGTGGTGAAGGTCACAACCTTCAAGAACACAGTATCGTATTAATCCGTGGTGGTCGTGTAAAAGACTTACCCGGTGTTCGTTACCACATTGTTCGTGGTGTCTTAGATACACAAGGTGTAGCTAAAAGAAACCAACAACGTTCTGCTTATGGTGCTAAAAAGCAAAAGAAAGATTCTAAGTAATATATATAAGGAGAAACACAATGAGAAAGAATTCTGCAAAGAAAAGAGATATTCTACCTGATCCAGTTTACAATTCAAAGATTGTTGCTAAAGCAATCAACATGATTATGTTAGATGGTAAACGTGGTTTAGCACAAAACACTTTATATGGTGCTTTTGAAAAAGTAGAACAAAAAACAAAAAAACCTGCAATCGAAGTTTTCAACAAAGCTCTTGAAAATATTATGCCTGCTCTTGAATTAAAAGTAAGACGTGTTGCTGGTTCTAACTACCAAGTACCAACTGAAGTTAACCCTGAACGTAAAATTACTTTAGGTTTAAGATGATTGGTTTTATATTCTCGTAACCGTAACGAAAAAACTATGTTAGATCGTTTGGCTAACGAAATTATCGATGCATCAAATAACACTGGTGCTTCTGTTAAGAAAAAAGAAGATACACATAAGATGGCTGAAGCTAACAAAGCATTCGCTCACTTACGTTTCTAATATAGGAAGGAAAAAAGAAATTATTATGGCTAGACAATTCCCAATGGAAAAATACCGTAACTTCGGTATTATGGCACACATTGATGCTGGTAAAACAACTACATCTGAACGTGTATTATTCCACACAGGTAAAACTCACAAGATTGGTGAAGTTCATGATGGTGGAGCTACCATGGACTGAATGGAACAAGAAAAAGAACGTGGTATTACTATTACTTCAGCTGCAACTTATGCAGTTTGAAAAGGTTATGAATTAAACTTAATTGATACTCCCGGACACGTTGACTTCACAGTTGAAGTAGAACGTTCATTAAGAGTATTAGACGGTGCTGTTACAGTATTAGATGCTCAAAATGGTGTTGAACCTCAAACTGAAACCGTTTGAAGACAAGCAAACACTTACCATGTACCAAGAATCGTTTATGTAAATAAAATGGATAAAATTGGTGCTGATTTTGAAATGTCAGTTAGATCTTTAAAAGAAAGATTAGGTGCTAATGGTGTTGCTATTCAATACCCAATTGGTGCTGAAAGCAACTTCACTGGAATCATTGACTTAGTAACTATGAAGGCAATGATGTATGATGGTGGAGCTCACGAAGACTACAAAGTAGAAGACATTCCTGCTGAATACTTAGATAAGGCTAACCAATTCCGTACAACAATGTTAGAAGAAATTGTTAACTTTGACGATGCTTGCATGGAAAAATATTTAGGTGGTGAAGAGTTAACAGTTGAAGAAATTAAGAAATGTATCCGTAAGGGTGTATTATCTTCTGAATTCTTCCCAGTAATCTGTGGTTCATCATTCAAGAACAAAGGTGTTAAAGCTATGCTTGACTGTGTAGTTGACTACTTACCTTCTCCATTAGATGTACCAGCAGTTGAAGCCCATGATGATTCTGATAATGTGGTTAAAGTTGAATCTACTGACGATGCTAAATTCGTTGGATTAGCATTCAAAGTTGCTACTGATCCATTCATTGGACGTTTAACATTCGTTCGTGTTTATTCAGGTGTATTGAAATCTGGTTCATATTTAATGAACACTAACAAAGGTGTTAAAGAAAGGATTTCTCGTTTAGTTAAGATGCACTCAAACGCAAGAAATGAAATTGATGAAATTCGTGCTGGTGATATCTGTGCTGTTGTTGGTTTAAAATCTACAACTACAGGAGATACATTAGCTGAAGAAGGATTAGACATTAAACTTGAATCAATGAAATTTGCTGAACCAGTTATTTCATTAGCTGTTGAACCAAAAACAAAAGCTGACCAAGAAAAAATGTCTCTTGCCCTAGCAAAATTAGCTGAAGAAGATCCAACTTTCAAAACTCATACAGATGAAGAAACTGGTCAAACAATTATTTCTGGTATGGGTGAATTACACTTAGACATTATTATTGACCGTATGAGACGTGAATTTAACGTTCAAGTTAACTCAGGCGCTCCACAAGTTTCTTATCGTGAAACTTTCACAATTGCTGGTGAAGCTGAAGGTAAATACATTAAGCAATCAGGTGGTCGTGGACAATATGGTCACGTTGTTATGAGATTTGAACCTAACAAAGATAAAGGTTATGAATTCGTTAACGAAATCGTTGGTGGTAAAGTTCCTCGTGAATACATTAAGCCAATTGATGCTGGTATTCAAGAAGCAATGAAATCTGGTCCATTAGCTGGTTATCCATTGATCGATGTTAAGGCTGTATTATTCGATGGTTCTTACCACGAAGTTGACTCATCAGAAATGGCTTTCAAAATTGCTGCAAGTATGTGTTTGAAAGAAGCAAGCAAGAAATGTGGTCTAGTGTTACTAGAACCTATTATGTCTGTTGATGTTACAGTTCCTGATCAATATTTTGGTGATACTATGGGAGATATTTCTTCTAGACGTGGTAACATTGAAGGTACTGAACAAAGAGGAAACGCTCAAATTATTAAAGCTAAAGTTCCTTTAAAAAACATGTTTGGTTATGCTACTGACTTAAGATCTTTCACTCAAGGTCGTGGAAACTATATCATGCAATTCTCTCACTATGCACAAGCTCCTAAGAGTGTTGTAGAAGAAGTAGTTAAGAGCAAACAAAAATAATATTTTGTTATAAAAAACAAAAGCCCTGTTAGATATGGGGCTTTTTTTCATAAATACATATTTAGTGATATTATATATATATATATATGCAGACTGAAGATTTTTCTTTTAAAAAATTTCAGCGAAAAGGAATAATAGTAGGTTGACTATCTCTTTTTATCTATGTTGCAGTATTGGTTCCCATATATTATTTTTCAATTTTGATAATAATTAAAAACATTAATCAGTGATCTGTAGTAACTTATACAGTTTTTTCTTTGGTCACACAAACACTATTCTTTTATCCTGGTATATTTTGTTTAATAACCACAATCATTTCTATAATACTTGGTAAAAAATCGTTTAAGTTTTCTACAAGTATTTGTTCGTTTAAAAAATTTAGAGACTTGTCTAATTGCAAAATTGCAATCTTGTATGTAACTAAAGATGATTTTATAAAAGAAGCTGCAAAAACAATGTTAAAACAAAAAGATTTTGACGGTTCGAAATATAAAAACGCTTCTTGTTTTGTTCTTGATGATTCTCAAACAACAAAATATAAGGAAGAAATTGATAGATTCGCTAAGGAAAACAATTGTAAAGTAATTAGAAGAGGAAGCGTCGGCCCGCGAATGAAGTGTGGTAATATAAATTTCTTTATTAAAAACTTTGGTAAAAATTATGACTTTTATGTAATTCTTGATTCAGATACATATATTGAAGAAAATTGATGTTGTAAAATCATTCAATATTTTGAACGTTTTAAAGATGTAGGTATAGTCCAAGGTATTAACTATATCACTGATCACAACCAAAACTTATTTCAGGATCTAATTACACCTAACAATAAAAAAGATAAATGTTTTTGGGCAATGAATGATGAAGTAAATAATTTATTGCTTATGACTCCTTGTACCGGCCATGCTTGTATGTGATCTAAACCATTAATTAAACAAAATGGGTGAAAAATTCCAGAATTTATATCTGAAGATTGATCGTTATTCATTGATGCTAAAAAAATGAAATATGAATCTATCTTTACAAGCAATTGTATTGCTACAGAACAATTACCGCCAAATTATTATGCTTTTAAGAAAAGACATTTAAGATGAGAAGATGGCGCTTTCCAATTTTTTCATACTTATTTTTTTAAAATCTTATTTTCAGGTTTTCACTTTTGACAGAAATGATATATGCTTAACTTATCAACCAACATTTTCTTAACTGTTTTAAATTTTTATTTAGGTGTAATTTTAATGTATTTAATAATGTTTACAGTGCCTGTTGGTACTGCTTATTTGTGTTTTCCATATTTGTGTTTTGTTATAAATATTGTTCTATATTGTCTTCAACTTGTTACTGTTCCTAGTAAAGCAGTTGTATCAAAGCAATCAATTTCACGTGCTTTTTTCACGTCATTTGCATCGGGTTTTGTAATTACATCATTTATGCCTTCTTTACTATTGGAATATTTTTTACTACTATTTGGCAAAAAAATTAAATTTAAAGTGACTATAAAAGAAAACAAAAAGATAACTTTTACGGATTTTATTAAAGGATCTTGATTTGACATTCTAATATGGATTGGATTGTTAATATATGTGTTCTGGGCATGTGCATATGCTGGCACTTGATATTTCTTACTAAACCCACAATGAATAATAGTTATTTTATCTTTTATATCTATTTTTATCTTCCCCTTTTTATCAAACATTAAGTTGAAAAAAACAAAAAATAGTAATTAGACTTATTCATTTAAAATAATTTTGTTGTTTTTTATGGGAAATTTGTATATATAATATAAACATATTTAAAGAAAGGTTTTTATCAAATGAATACAACAAAAGTTGGAACTCAACGTGTAAATGCTATGAGTACTCAAAAAGCTAAAAATGGTTTTCAAAACTTTTATTACTTATTTGCTTACTTATATGCTATTGTAATGATGGGTGTTGTACTAGGATGCTTGTTTATCAATGATAATCATTACTGCGGTTTCCACAAAAGAGCTGCAGATGGCACTACTGTTACAACATCATTCCCAGGATGAGCTATCTTCTTAGTAATTTTAGCTTGCATTAGCTTCTGCTTTGCATTCTCAATCTTTGTATTAAGAAGATTCCGTCCTGTTGAAACTAAATGCACATACCTTGTAAGAGACTGCTTAATCACTAACATCGTATTATTCTACTTCATTATGTTAGGATGCTGCTCACATGATGGTTGATTATGAAACCAATTCCACAGCGAACACATTTCAACTGGTGGAATTAACTTCATCATCTGATCAATGGCATTTGTATTGTACTTAATTTGTTCACAAATTAACTACTACAAAGGTGATCAAATCAAGGCTTGATTTAGAAAAAATCCATTCAACAAGTAATAATTGTATATGGCAAAAAAATTCCACGAAGGCAAGAAGCACGGCTACATTGCTGGTGGAATTTTTTCTGAATCTGAAATAGTTCAAAGAATTAAAGAAGGAAGACTTCTTAGGGAAAATACCGACATAGATTGGCATAACCCTATCGAGTCTTCTTTTAATGATAAATCTAGTTTGCCCGCTGCAAGCGATGTATTCTGAGGTGCTACTAAAGAAGTACTACGTAGTGAATACATCATTGCAGATTTATCTAATAATGATCCTGGTGTTTGTTATGAATTGGGTGTTGCATGAGCAGTTAACTATATAAGAGACATCTTAAAAAGAAATAATAAACCAGCTCTTGAGTTACTAGAAAAATACCGAATCACTAGTAAGAAAATTATTGGAGTAGCAAGTGATACTAGATTAAAAACTGCTAACAAATATAAAGACTATCTGATCCCTTGTGGTATGAACCAATTAATTGTTGGTGGAATACTTGATCAGGGACAAATAGTTCATAAATTTGAAGAAGCATTAAATCTCGTTTCTCAAGAACAACCTAAGAGACAAAAAAAGGCCAAATAGGTCTTTTTTTTGTCTCTTTTTTTAAATGTATCATATTAATAATTAAATATTTTTTCATAATTACTTATCTTTAGAAATCTTTTGTAAGAAGTTTAATTTATCATCTAAATTATTAATTTTTATAAATTCAATTAACAATTTAAAATCTGTTTTCTACAGAACATGCATTCAATATGTGCAATGTTTTAAATAATGATTATTGAGTGGCAAAATAATAATGCTATTTAATTCATTTATGTTTCTTAAATTGATCAAAAACCATTTTATTAAACTCTTCTTGACGTTCTCAACGTTCATCTTGATGTTTATTAAACTCTTCTTGTTTATTCATAAATTGAAGCAAAAGATTGCGAGTGTC
>CAMWQH010000033.1 GCA_947176435.1 uncultured Mycoplasmataceae bacterium | reverse complement strand
ATTAAACATAATGTTGTTTATTCATCAAACTTTGAAAATGTTGACGGTACTCTTTTAAAATTAACAAAGTCTATTAACCCATATTTTTGTATAGTTTTTTGTAATACAAAAAATGAAGTTAATAAAATTTATGAGATGTTCATTCATAACGGACTAAATGCAGGAATTATTCATAAAGATCTTCCAGTTAATGATAGAAAAAAAATATTTAAAGAAATCAATAACAATAAATATCAATATTTGATTGCTACAGATTTAGTGTCTCGTGGTTTAGATATAACTGGAGCTGATGTTATAATTTCTTACTCTCTGCCAAAAGATGACGTTTGATATATTCATCGTGTTGGTAGATGTGGAAGAAACAACACTAGCGGAACATCGTATGTTATTTACAATAAAAACTACGATCAACAAATCAATAGATTATCTCGAAAGAACATAAATTGAAATTTTTTACTGATAAATAAATATAATGAATTAATCAATAAAAATTTAAGATTAAGAATCAAATCTAAACCAAGATTTGATTCTAAAACAAATGCAGAGATTCAAAAAATCATTAGAGTTAACTCTAAAAAAGTAAAACCTGGATATAAGAAAAAAATTAAGCAACAAATTAATAAAATTAAACAAAAGAAAAAACACGAATACATAGAAAATCAAGTAAAGCAAAGATTATTGACTTCTAATATTAGAAAGACAAAGAAAAATAAGTTTAGATAATGGCTAACAAATTTATTGAAAACAAAAGAGCCTATGAGTTGTATGTAAAAACTCCTTTATTGAAAGCTCTAATAAAAATTATTATCCCCGGATTATTAATTTCATTAATGATGGGTATTTATTGGTTTGTAGATCAAATACTAATAGCTCGTCTTGTTCCTCATGATGGAGTACATACATGTGAAAATATATTTGGTTATTCAGAAGAAACTATCAAATCATGAATTCAACAAGTTGATTCCTCATTAATTTTTTATGGTCCTGGTGAAGTAATCAAAACAGCAATAACCATTTCATCACCTATATCTTTAGTTCTATTGTGTATGCCCTTTTTTATCTCTACTGGTACAGGAATCATTTTTACTCAAGCCATTGGTAAAAACAACAGAGAAAAAGGGTATGAATCTTATAAGATGGGTTTTTGAACAACAACCACTATTGGATTATTAATGACTTTTATATTTGGTGTTTTCTGTACTCAAATATTAACTTCTATGGCAGGTAAAGAAGTTGTTGTTAAAGGCGAAGGTGATATTGTTAATAAGTTAAATGAATATTATCACACTGTGCATACAACACAAATTAAATATGCTCATGATTTTATTTTTATTTTGTCATTAGGTCCGGTTCTTCCTTGTTTAATTAATTTATTTTCAGTATTGATAAGGGCAGAAGGTAGACTTGTCTTCCCTACTCTTATTTCTATTGCTGCAAATATAGTAAATGTATTATTGGATTTCTTATTAATTTGATATGCAAAAAGAGGGATGCAATCTGGTGGTATTGCTACTTTTTCTGGATGAGTAATTAATTTAACCGCTTTATTATCCTACGTTTGTTATTTGAACAAAAAGAAAAAATTTACATGAATACATTTTAGAACTTTATCATTATTTAACAATGTTAAACTAAACTTTAAATTATTTCTACCTATTAATTTGTTAGGACTTTCTGGATTTTTAACTGATTTTACTTACTCAATTGCTATGATGGTATATTTACCAATATTGTCACAAACATGTATTGATGTTAATGTTGCTGGTGGTGGTGAATATTTTATGACAATATCTGCAGGAGTATTACCAATAATGAATTTACTATTTGCTACAATGTGAGGAATAGTAGATGGAAGCAGACCAATCAATTCGTATAATTATGCAATTTGTAATTTTAAAAGAATTAAAAAAACATATTGATATACTATTTTTATTTCTTTTACTTTTGCATTAATTTGTTTTGGTTTTATTTCAGGGATCGGAATACAAGTATTACAATTATTTGAAATTAATAAATCAATGATGCACGATGCATACATTTATCTAGTTATTGATTTATTACTTCTTCCTACTTTTTCTTTTCAAGTATCAGGTATTTTATTATTTCAAGGAACAAACAATATATTGAGAGCAAATATTGCTTCAATCTTACAAGATGTAATAGTTTACTATCCTACATTGTTTATCTTAAGATTAATATGTGTTGCATCAGATAATATTTGAATACTAATACCAACATATGTTATTAGTGCAAGTATTTCATCTATTTTAATGACATTATATTGTAGTTGATACGTAAATAAAAGACTTGGTTTCACAAAAATTAAAGCAAAAATTAATGACAAATCTATGGCATTCTTTGTTCCTACAAAAATACAAAAAATGTCTATCGCTGAAAAGGCATTAGATTACTAATGAACCATTTAAGGAAAATCTAGATGCAGAAGAAATTTTTACTTTAACAATATCTCCGATTTTGCATTTACCTGTAAAATTAACAACTTTTCAATTGGGAGAGTACCCTGTAAAAGTATTTACATTAGTTTTTGATTTTCCTTCAACCAATACTTCAAGTATTTTGCCTACATATTTTTCGTTATTTTCTTTGCTATATTTCTTAACTAACTCATTTAATTTTTGTAAACGTTTTTGTTTTGTTTCTAAAGAAATTTTATCTGGCATTTTAGCTGCTGGTGTACCTTCTCTTCGAGAATAAATAAATGTATATGCGTTGTCGAATTTTACTTGTTTATAAAGTTTTAATGTATTATTAAAAGCTTTTTCAGATTCATTTGGAAAACCAACAATAAGATCAGTAGATATTGCGCTATCTTTAATATTTTTTCTTATATATTGAATTTTCTTTAAATAATCTTTAACTAAAACTTTTCGATTCATTCTTTTTAGTATTTGTTCATCGCCAGATTGCACTGGTAAATGAATATAAGGCATGATGTTTGAATAGTTTTTCATTACATCAACTATTTTTAGATCAAAATTTCATGGGTTAGAAGTTACAAATCTTACTCTAGGAATTTTTGTTTTTGCAACATCTTCTAATAAATTTCAAAACTTATAAGATTTATCTTTAAAATCAACACCATATGAATTAACATTCTGTCCTAAAAGAGTTACTTCTTTATAACCTTCTTTAATAAGTTTCTTAACTTCATTAAGAATATCTTGCTTTGAACGGCTGTGCATTTGCCCTCTTACATACGGAACAATACAATATGTACAAAAATTATCACAACCTTGCATGATGTTAACAAAAGCTTTTACTTTTGAACCAATTGATGATGGTATAGATTCATACATACTTTTGGGGTTTGATAAAACATTTATGATCCGTTTTTTATTTTTAATTACATCGCAAAGAATAGAAGGCAAATCATGAATGTTATGAACTCCAAAAACAAAATCAATATTGTTATTTGATTTCATAATTTTTTGAATTACATGTTCTTCTTGACCCATGCAACCACAAATTCCGAAAACAAACTTAGGATTAGTTTTTTTTAATTTGCTTAAAAAACCTATTTCTCCAAAAACTTTTTTTTCTGCATTTTCCCTAATAGCACATGTATTAAGAATAATTAAATCTGCTTTTAAAATCTCTTTTTGCTCTTTAAAACCTAATTTATTTAATATTCCCGATATGTTCTCTGAATCTTTTATGTTAGACTGGCAACCATAAGTCTTAACATAATATGTTAAACCATTGCCTATCATTAAATGTTTAGTATTAAATTTAAAATTTCTTTTTTGTAAACTTGTTAAAACCTTACGTTTACTAGAAATTTTATATTCAGGAGTGTTTAAAACTACAAAATGGTTTTTTGCCATATAAAAATATTTATATAGAATTCAATATAAACATTATAATAGTAGAACAAATTATGAAAAAAATCTTTAAGATTTTACCAATATTATTAATTGGAGCAGTAGCAATGCCAATAGCTACAACTCTTTCTTCATGTGCACCAAGTACAGACTACTATTTAAAATACCTTGATTTTGACAAAATATCAAGTGATTCTAATAAAAATTGAACTTGAAATGACATGAGTTCACCAAATGTTTCATTAAAGAAATTACTTTATGGAACTAAAAAATTCCATAATGGTAATTATGCTATTATGTTGGGCACTCCTACAGTCACTAATGGTTTTACATCTGATTCTTATAATTGACTTTTTGGTTCTTATGCTGTAAGTTCTTATGATATTTCTAATGATTATATTAACAGTTCATCTCCTTTAATGAATGCTTGACAGTATTCAAAGAGTAGTGACAAAATGACAAAAATATCTAATGGTGTTGGTTTTGTTTCATTAATGGATTTATGAAAAGGCGGTAATGATAAACCCGTAATATCTCCATATGCAAAATGGACAGAAGAACAATATGACTACTATCATAAGTATCATAAAGATGAAAAAGTTCCATATGGACTTTCATGCAAAAAAAATGAATGAATAAGAAATGATGATGGAGCTAAATTATTTAGATATTATGTAACTCAAATCTCTACACTATTTCCTGATTTTGATTCAAAATTCTTAACTGATCTTTCAAGTTCTGATAAATGAGGAATAATAGTTGATTCATCTACATCTTGTGTTTCTAATGCACCTTATTTTATATTTTGAAAAGACGGCAAACCTGTTGGTGCTAAAACGATTTCTTCAAATAATATTGATGACATGAACAATTATTTAGATGAATTGTATGGTGATTCTTCTGACACCACCAAGTAATTCTAGCTGAATTAGTTTAGTGGTAAAATAAGTGAATGGTAATCACTCGCCCCGAGTTCGATTCTCGGATTCAGCACCATTTAACTTAATAAACCTCACAATAAGTGGGGTTTTTATTTTTTATATTACTTATTTAATATAATTAAATAAGTTATGACAAATATTAATAAAATTCTAAAAAAATACAACGTTCCTACTAGTGGTTGTATCAATTATGGTGAATATGTAGCAAAGATTAAACCTGTTTTTAAGACACCAAAAAAATCTAGTAAATTAATTTTAGTTACTGCAACTAGTCCTACACCGGCTGGCGAAGGAAAAACAACTGTATCAATTGGTTTAAATGATGGATTAAACAAAATTGGTAAATCTAGTATTGTTGCAATTAGAGAACCGTCTATGGGGCCTGTATTTGGTGCTAAAGGTGGAGCAAATGGTGGAGGAAAATCTCAAGTGGTACCTAAAGATGAAATCGATTTCCATTTTACAGGAGATATGCACGCAATTACTGCTGCAAATAACTTAATTGCTGCTTGTGTTGATAATGAAGTTTATTGAAACTCCCCATTAAATATTGATGTTAATAAAATTATTTGGAAACGTGTTGTTGATATGAATGACCGTGCTTTAAGAAGTATTACAGTTAATATTGATCCAAAGAAAAACATTTCATATAAAACAGGTTTTGATATTACAGCCGCATCTGAATTAATGGCTATATTCTGTTTATCTAAGAACTTAACTGAGTTAAAAAATAAAATTGACAACATCATTGTTGCTTATTCTAAAAAAAACAAACCTATATATGTTAAAGATTTAGGTATTACAAATGCAATATTAAAAATTTTAAATACTGCATTCTATCCAAACGCTGTTCAATCATTAGAAGGTAACCTTGCATTAGTTCATGGTGGTCCTTTTGCAAATATTGCACACGGTTGCAATACTATTGTTACAACAAACACAGCACTAAATATAGGAGACTATACTGTAACTGAAGCAGGATTTGCTAGTGAATTGGGCGCTGAAAAATTCATGGATATCGTTACAAATGAATTAGGAAAATTTCCTAACGCTATCGTTTTAGTAACAAGTTTAAGATCTTTAAAAATGCATGGTGGTGCAACTGATTTATCAAAAGAAGACTTATCTTCACTAAAAAATGGCTTTGATAATTTACAAAGACACATTAATAACATTAAAAACTTTAATGTTCCTTTTGTTGTCGGAATTAATAAATTCCATACCGATTCTCCAAAGGAAATTAAATTAATTCAAAAATTCTTGACAGAACAAAAAATTCCATTCTCATTATGTACAAACTTTGCTGATGGCTCAAAAGGAACTATTGATTTAGCAAAGAAAGTTGTAAAACTTTGTGCTAAAAAATCTTCTGCAAAAAGAATCTATGAACTAAATGATTCATTAGAAAGTAAAGTTAAGAAGATCGTGACTAAATGTTATGGTGCTAAAGGAGTTGTTTATTCAGATTTAGCTAAAACGAAATTAAAAGAATTTTCTAAATTAAAAGGGTATTACATTTGTATGGCTAAAACTCCTGCAAGTCTTACAGATGATGCAAATATTTCGGTAATTAACAAGCCTTTTGACATTCATGTAAAAGATATTATTTTGGCTAATGGTGCTAAATTTATTATTCTATTAACTGGAAGTATCTTTAGAATGCCTGGATTGTCTAAATGTCCACAAGCTAAAAAAATGTAATTTATGAAAAAATATTTAGCTGCTGTCTCTGGAGGACCAGATTCAATGGCCTTATTACATAAATATAAGAAGTATATTTATGTAGTTTGTCATATAAATTACAATAAAAGAAAATCCGCAATTAGAGACCAAAAGATTGTTGAAAATTATTGCAAAAAAAACAAAATAAAGTTGTTTACGAAGAAAGCAACTAAATTAGATTATCAAAAAACAAAATCTAACAACTTTCAAACTGCAGCTAGAT
>CAMWQH010000032.1 GCA_947176435.1 uncultured Mycoplasmataceae bacterium | reverse complement strand
GGGTTAAAAACCAATATGAAAAAGATATTAAACACATTAACAATCGTTTAGATAAGCAAGAAGAATTTAATGAAATGGTTCTTGATCAATTTAAGAAACATAAATGAATTAAATAATTCACTTTCAATCATAATTAAAGCGTTAATGTTGAGGCTAGAATAGAATTAACAAAAATAAATTAAATTGAAAATATTGAGCACTATTCACACACAAAAAATATTTTGTGTTAATATATAATATATTAAGTTTAAAAAATAGGAGAATTGCAAATGAAAAAAGTTAATGAAGTAACTTACTTAAGTCCATCAGATACAGTATGTCCAGTATGTGGAAGCAGAGATATTCAATCTGTAAGTCGTATTACAGGATACTTATCTTTGGATGAAAGATTTGGTCCAGGTAAATGTGAAGAAAGAGCTTCACGTGTAAGCCACAACGCAGACACTCACGAAAAAATTTACAAATAATAAATTTATTAACATTAAAAAGTTGGGATTCCCAACTTTTTTATTTTTTAAACTTTTCAAATTCTTTTTTAATTATGTTTTGATCTGGGGTTTTTTCAAATAGTTTGTAATATTTTCCATAACACAACACTCCAGAATCTTCATATACCTTATCATATGTATCGTTTAAATTATCAATTTGTAATAAAAATAGCTTATCTTTGTGCGGAATAAAGTCTTGAACGGTAATGTAAACAGTTCTACTTCCGTGAACACCAACTGCTAATTTAGGAATTACTTTTGGTACAGGGATAAAATAATTTACTATTACTTCACTAATAAAAATATTATTATTTTTTAATTTAGCTGTGGATATCAATTTAGTATTTAAAATAACATCAGTTCGGTATTTGTTTTTATTAGCCGAATAAGCAGCAAATGCTTTATTAGCATAAACCATATCTTGAAAACAAGAATTTCTTTTTAAAGATGAATTAGTTTTTTCAATATATGATTCTCTAATAAGTGCAGGCATATTAGCAAACGGCATTTGCATCATCATAAAATCAGTTAAAAAATTGTTAATTTGATCAATTTTTGCCTGTTTAAATATTTCTAAATCATATGAATCTCTTGAACCAATATGTTCAAAATTAAAATCAATATTTTTTGACGGTCCTATTGATTCGACATCAGGCTTTTTGCCACTTCTATGCGAAGCGTTTGGATAATATACACATGTGTATAACCCGCTTTTAAACATTTTAAAGTAATCTGAATTATTTATTAAATTAACAAATTTTTCTTGTGTTAAAACAGTAAATAATAATCTGAATTGAACTTCATCATTTCTTTCGCAAGGAAACAAAACATCAAACTGTTCATTATCCATATGTGAAGAATCTGAATTTTTATAGAAACTTTTAATTTTTTTTGTATTTTTTAATCTACCATTGTTTTCAAATTCTAGTTTTGGAGCGACATTAGATTTAAAAGCAAAGAAATTATTAGAACTATAAACAGGGAATGGTCAAAGTATTGTGGCAGTTACAATTTCTGTACATCAATGACCGTTAGAATCACGATAACTAATGCTTGCTGATGCTGAATATGGTACATCAATTCATGTTTGTGCCTTTCTTTTAAATAATAAGAAAGGATGATTAAACATTTTTCCAGTGATTAAATTAATTACAGATCTTTCATGATTAATTGGGAAATCTTCTGTTAAATCGTTTCATATAGCATTGTCTTCTAATAGAATATTTTTTTCAAAATGATAATCCTCGCAACATTTATTTAAAACATTGTCATAAATTCTTTTTGATGAAAAATATTCATAAAAGTCTTTTAATTGCGTATTTAAAAGAGATTTATATCTATTAAACTCTCTTGTTAAATCCGTTAATGTTTCATTTTGCTGATTGATTTGTTTTGTAAGTAAGATAAAAGGAAAAATTAAAAAAATAATAAGAAACCATCGTCATATTTTCTTTGTGCGGATGGATTTATCTAGTTTATTAATTTTTGATTCAAGATCGTAGTAGTTATCTGCTAACTCTTTATTTTTGTTCTTATCAATTTTTAATTGGGAAACAACAGTGTCAAAGTATTCACTATAAACTTTTTCAACATTATTGGTAATATTGTCTAAACCTTCCAATTTAGAACATACAGGAATGTTAGCAGACATACAAATTAATTACATTTTAAGACTTACGTCTTTTTGTTGTTCAGAAGAAGCATTAAACATAGGTAAAGTATGAAGTTTAAGACTAGCTGCAGGAATACGGCCAGGGAATTGAAAAAGTTCTTGGTTAAATTCAGAAACAACAGCATTGTATAGTCTACGACTAGCTGCTAATTCTTCTTCTAAGTATTCAGCGCTATTCATTAATTGTTTAATTGTTTCTGTTGAACTTAATTTTGGATATTGTTCAAATGTAGCTAATAATCTTCCAAAAGAATCTTCAATTTTATTATTTACTTCTGTTAAGTTTTCAGGAGTAATTTTTTGGCTTCTTAATTTAGTGATATCAGTTAGTAAACCTTTTTCAAAATCCATTGATGATTTAGTTGCATCAACCAACTTAATTAGAGTATCACGTCTTTGAGCTAATTGTACTTGAATACCGCTTGCTCTTTCGTTAATCTTAATTTGTGTTCTATTAAAATAGTTTTTCTTTGTAATTAAAAAAATTGCGAATATACCAAGTGTGATAATACACAACAAAACAAAACCAAATTTATCTCCACTTGTTGCTTTTGCATTTATTACACCATTTTGAACATTCGGATTAAATCCGCTAATGCCATCTGATGATTGTTCTCTTGTATCAACTAACATATTTTCACCTTTATTTTATTTATATACTTTTACTTATTATATATTTATAATTGTTTAATTTCTTTAATAGAGTTTAATTATAAAACTTATAATTCTTAATAATTATTTATGAGCAAAAAAGAATTTAAATTTGAACACAATTATCACACTCATACAATTTATTGTTATCACGCAGTTAATACCGTTCAGGAGGTCATCCTGAATGCTATTAAAAATGGATGAAAAACAATAGGTATAAGTGAGCATGCTCCTGTTAAGATTCACCGTAAATTTAGACTAAACTTAAATAACATTGAAGATTACATTCAAGAGGTGTCTTTTTATAAAAGAAAATATAAAAACAAAATAACAGTTTTGTGTGGTTTAGAAGCTGAATATGATGAATCAGCTTTTGAACACTACAATACATTAAGACATATGAAGGGTATTGATTATATGATTCTTGGTAATCACAATATGGGTAATCCTAGTGATTGCAAAGAATGAAATGTTAATCGAGTTGATTTAGATCAATATGGTAAACAATTAGAAGATGCAGCAAAGTCTGGAATATTTTCATATGTTGCTCACCCTGATATCATTTATCGTTATTATTTAAAATGGGATCAAAAAGCCATAAATTTAGCTAAAAAGATGATTGATATTTCAATTAAATATGATTTCCCTTTAGGATTTAATTTGAACGGCCTAAGAATGAAATTAGTTGATTTCGATTATCCTACAGACATGTTTTGAAAAATGGTAGCAAAATCTAAAGCAAAGGTAATTATTGAGGCTGACGCTCACGATCCATATACTATGAGTCAAGAAATGGTAGATAAAGGTGTTAAATTAGTAAAAGAATGAGGATTAGAAAAAAATCTAATTTCTAAACTTAAAATTAAATAAAAATATTTTTGGTGTTAATATATATTAATAATGCAACGAAAAAGGTTTGTAAATAAAGGCCTTAAAGCGCATAAACTTTATGCTGAAACACCGTTGTTTAAGGCTGTATTATTAGTAGCGATTCCTGGATTATTGATTTCATTAATGTCAGGAATTTATGTTTTTGCTGATCAACTCTTATTATCAATCCTAGTTCCAGCTGATCCAATGCACAATTTTGAAAGCATTTATGGAGATATTGCAACAGAAAACGCAATATTAGATTTATTAAAGGAACTAAATAGTTCGGTTCCAGGAGCCAATTATTCTTTAGCTGATACATCTACAATAGTGAAAAGTGCTGTTGCAATTACTTTGCCAATAATGGTTGTAATTAATGCTGTTCCTAATATTGCTGCAATTGGCGCTGGTAGTATGTATGGACAATGTATTGCAAAAGACAACAAACCAAAGGCGTTACAAATTTGAAAATCTACTTTTTATTGTGCTATTGTCATCGGATTACTATCTTCGATAATATTCTTTTCAATAAATGATAGTTTATTACGTTTAACGTCAGGTAAAGTACCTCATTTTAAAAGTGCTGGTAGTATGACTGAATCACAATTAGCTACCTTAAATGCTTATTTTGAAAGAGCATATGAAACACAAATTAATTGAAGTCATGAATTTCTAGATATTTTGTCATGAAGTTCAATCTTAAATGTTTTCATTTTATATTTTTCATTCATGGTTCGTGCAGAGGGAAAATTATGATTTGTTACAACTGCAGAAATGTGTTGTAACTTTGTAAACATAATATTTGACTATGTCTATATTTCTTTGTGTCATGCTGGAATGATGGGCGGTGGTTTAGCCACCTTAACAGGATGAAGCATTAATGTTATTATTTATACAATTTACATTTGATATCTAGGTAAAAAAGGCGAGACTTGAATGAAATATCGTGATTTATTACCTAAAAATGGAAGTCCTATTTCATATACAATTCTAGTGCCGATCGTAATCATCGGTTTATCTGTTTTCTTAAGAAACTTTACAAATTCAATTGCGAATGCATGGTTTTTAGCGATGCTTGCTAATGTTGCCACAAAAACGGGAGAAGATGCGCAATATTGACAAAGCATATCTGGTATTGTTTGACCGGTGGGTAGTTTGTTCTTTTATGCAATTTTTGGTATTGCAGATGGTGTTAGAACGCTGGTTGCGTACAACTATGCAAGATCATTTTATTCAAGAATCAGAAGAACATATTGATATGCAACATTAATTTCATTTATTTATGGTGCGGTAATTTACACATGTCTTTCAACTTTCTTAGGAGCATGATTGATTAATTTATTCCCTAATATGGATCCATCGCAATATACAGATGCAATTAATTACATGAGAATTCAAGTTTTATTTCTTCCCGCTGTTGCATTATCTATTGGTGGTTTATTAATGTTTCAAGCTACAAACCAAATGGCCATGGCAAATTTTATAGCAGTCATGCAAGCAGTTATTACATTCCCAATATCGGCTGGTATTATGTACCCTATAGCATTAGTTGCTAATGGCCCAATGACATTTGTTATTACAAACCCTCTAAATACAGGATCGGCTGGAATAATTATTACAATAATTTCTTTAGTCTATCTATACCAATATTTAGGAAAGACAAGAGCAAAAGTAGCAGTAAATACAAGAGAAGGTTCTAAAACGATTGATCTTGTCGTTCCTTCAAATATTAAAAAATTATCATATGCTGAAAGAGAACTTCAAAAATCACTAAGTAACAGCAAAATAGCTACAAATTTACATATGTCTACAATAATATTTGACGGCAAGAAAAACAAAAAGATCAAATATAACGTCCAAGTATATAGTTAATATTTTTAAAAATCTATTTATATAATATAAATAACAAAATGGAATACATTAGTCTATATAGAAAATATAGACCTTCTTCATTTAACGATGTAGTTGGTCAAAAACCTATTATTAAAACCTTATTGAATTCAATTCAACAAGGTAAGGTTGCTCATGCTTATATTTTCTCTGGATCTAAAGGTATTGGTAAAACTTCTATTGCTAAAATTTTTGCTAAAGCAGTAAATTGCACTAAATCCAACTCTGGTGATGCATGTAATCAATGTGAAATATGTCGTTTAATTGCAAACAATCAAGTAACTGACATAGTTGAATTAGATGCAGCTTCAAACAATGGAGTTGAAGAAGTAAGAAAGATTATAGAAAGTGTTGCGTTCTTACCTGTTCAACTTAAATATAAAGTGTATATCATTGATGAAGCTCACATGTTAACAACATCTGCATGAAATGCATTGTTAAAAACAATAGAAGAACCACCTCACCATGTAATTTTTATTTTTGCTACAACAGAAATTAATAAGATTCCAGCAACCATTTTATCTAGATGTCAAAACTTTCAATTTGCTAGAATGACAGAAGCTGATGCAAATGAAATTATTTCAAGAGTTGTAAAAGCTGAGAATATTAAAATTAATCAAGATTGCATTAATAAAATAATTCAGTTAGGGAATGGATCTGCAAGAGATTTATTAAGTATTCTTGATCAATTGTGTTTATATACAAACAACAACATTACTATAGAGTCAATTAATGAAATTTTTGGTTTAGTGGATATAGAAAACAAAATTTCATTTATTAATAAAATTTTAGATGGTGATTTAAATTCAATTATTAATGAAGTTAATAATTTTTCTGAAAAGGGAATTAATTTTACAATTTTAACTAGCGATATTATTTCAATATTGTTAGACAAATTAATATATTTACAAACAAATAATTTCGATAATTTATCTATTTTAAATTCATCAAATATTAACATTATTAATATTGATCAAAATAAACTTGTTTCTTTGATAAATATTTGACAAAAAATTTATATTCAAATAAAAACTGCAAGTGATGCAAAATCAATTTTCATGATTGGTATATTTGAAACATTAAATTTAAAAGGTAGTGTTTCTATAACTATTCCAGAACAAAGAAAACAAGTATCTTCTAAACAAAAAACAAATATTATTAAAACAGAAGAACCAAAACCAATTTTTAAATTCTCATTATTTGAGCCAAAGAAAGAAAAAGTTGAAGATCATAAAGAAAAA
>CAMWQH010000031.1 GCA_947176435.1 uncultured Mycoplasmataceae bacterium | reverse complement strand
CCC
Source organism: uncultured Mycoplasmataceae bacterium (assembly GCA_947176435.1). Classification (GTDB taxonomy): domain Bacteria; phylum Bacillota_I; class Bacilli_A; order Mycoplasmatales; family Mycoplasmoidaceae; genus Malacoplasma_A. Next base: position 6,908 of record CAMWQH010000031.1, on the reverse strand, counting down.
GAGATCTACTCCTCTCTATTCGTCGGCAGCGTCAGTTGTGTTTAAGAGAGAGGTTTTTTTAGAACTCTTTTCAAGAGTCATACCAGGATTTCTTTCTAAAAATTGGAAAGTCATATTTTCAACTTTTACTTTTGAAAATTCACCATATTTTTGACCAATTTGTAAAAAGTTATATGGATGAACAGAATGAACATGAACTTTTAAGATATCTTCGTCTCTGACAATTGCTAAACTGTCGCCAATTTCTAACAATTCTTTTTTTAATGCTTTTTCATTTAAAGTTTCTTTGTCTTTTTGATCAATAACAACTTTCGATCCTAATTTAGCAATAAATTCGCAACAATAACCAAATCCATCATTGTTATCAACAAATGTTGGTTTAATAGTTTTAGTAACTAATGACTTCTTATTTAATGGTTTCTTAATTTCTTTTGTTTTGTCTGGGCTAGCTGTAAAAGATGCTGCCATACCTTCAAAGAAGCAAACCAAACCGTAACCACCAGAGTCAACTACACCTGCATTTTTAAGTTCTGGTAAAAAATCAGGAGTTTGTTCAAGGATGTCTTTAGATTCCTTGATTGCATCTTTCATTAAATCTTCAATAGATGTATATGTATTCTTTTTCTTGTCAATATTCTCAGCGGTCACTCTAATAACTGTTAAAATAGTGCCTTCGATCGGTGTGGTAACTGCACGATAAGCTGTTTCTTTAGCTTTGCTAAAAGCATCAGCAAATTCACCAATAGTTAGTTCTGTGATATTTTCTTTAAATACACTAACAAATCCTTTAACAATTTGTGAGAAAATAACTCCTGAATTTCCACGAGCATTCATTAATAAAGCACGTGAAAATTGTCTTCCTAGGGTAAATAGGTCTTTAAATTCCATTCCTTTAATGACATTAACTGCACCTTCAGCAGTAATTTTCATGTTACTTCCTGTATCACCATCAGGAACAGGGAAGACATTTAGCTCATTAATATATTCATATTGTTCAGAAATTGCAGCAGCACCTGCTACAAACATATTTTTAATTTGTTGAATATTAAGTTTAATCATAACTACAAAGTCCCCACATTCACTGTTATTTGGTCATTATCAAACATTTCTTTAAGTTCATAATAAACTAAATCTTGAGTTTCGCTCAAACAATTATAAATACCATAATTTTCATTGTCTATAGCGACTTTAATGTTGATAACAAAGTTTTTTAAGTTTATTTCTACTTGTGGTTCGATTGATGAATTAACAAGAGGAATCTTTTTAATTATTTCAAGAATGATTTCTTTAATAACTTTAGCGTTAAAATTTGTTTTAGTATCAGCCATGTTTAATAAATTAAATCACTATCTTAACAAATAAGGGACGACTCATTTATTAAAATATTTAAATATTATATGTAAAAACTATATAATGAATAAATAAATATTTTGGAGTAAAAAATGGCTGTTCAACAAAGAAGAGTATCAAAATCACGTAAAGGAATGAGAAAATCTCATCAAGCTTTAAAATCTCCTACAACTGGAGTATGTAAACAATGTGGTAAACCAGTTCAACCACACCGTGTTTGTAAATCTTGTGGATACTATAATGGTAAAAAAGTTATTGATGTTAAATAATGAAAAAAGATAAACAAGCTAGTTTTGCAGATCTTAACTTTGATCAATTAGTGTCTAGTGAAGACTTTGAGAAAATTAAAGTTGCCCCAAAAAAAAGATTCTCTAATGCAATAAAATGTATTATTTTTGGTCTTATTGGGGTTGGAATAGGATGTAGTTTGTTTTATTTGTTATACTATTTTGCTAGATAATTTTACTTATGGTGCCTTAGCCAAGTGGTAAGGTCCGAAGCTGCAACCTTCGTATTCGTCAGTTCGAATCTGACAGGCACCTCCATAAGCGCCTTTAGCTCAATTGGATAGAGCGTTTGGCTACGGACCAAAAGGTTGCGGGTTCAACTCCTACAAGGCGCGCCAGAAAAAATATAAATTCTCGATAAAACGAGAGTTTTTTTATTTATAAAATACAAAAATGATAATTAATTTAGTTAATAAAAATGCTTTTAAGAAATTAAGCTGGTTTTATTCTTCATCATCTATTCTGTTTGAATCAAAAAAATCAACATCCATTTCTTCAATTAAATTTTCGCTACCTTCTTTTAATTTAGGAAGAGAAGATAAATTTTTAATACCAAATAAATTTAAAAATTTTTGAGTTGTTTTATATAAATAAGGACATCCTGGTGTAGTGTCTCTGCCATTTTCTTTAATTAGGTCTAATGATATTAATTTATTAATGGCATTCTTAGAGTCAACACCTCTAATTTTTTCAACCATTGCACCTGTGCAAGGATTGTTGTAAGCAATAATTGCAAGGGTTTCCATCATTGCAGGAGTAATAGGATTTTTTGTAGCGTAATTCATTGCCTTAGAAATATATTCAGCATTTACTTCTTTAGAAAGAAGATAAAAAGCATTACCATACTTTTTAATTTGAAAACCTGATGATTCATCTTTTTCGTACTTTTCTTTCAAAGAATCAATTATTTTAATAATTTCTTCTGATGGTAAATTTAATACTTTTTTAAAAGTATTAATATCTGTACCATCGTTTCCTGAAGTATAAAGAATGCTTTCAACTATTGATGTGTTATTCATATATTAATTATCTCCTTTACCAAGTGCAATTGACTCATTATTTAAATCATTAACTGAAATTAACAATTCATTTGTATCTTTATTTTGAGTAAGATCTACAAAATGATATTTTACTAACTCTAATAGAGCAAGAAAAGCTGTAACAATATATTGTTCAGAGATTTTAAGTTCATCAACATTAGTAAGATACTCTGCAAAAGAAATCTTACGATTAACATTCTGTTTAAAGAACTCAACTATTTCTCTTTTAACTTCATCAACAGATAGTTCTTGAACAATAATTCTATTTTTACTAAATAATGAAAAATGATATTTTTCATATGCATTTATTAATGATGAAAGAAGTTTTTCAGGATTAATGTAATCGGGCATTTTTTCAATATAAATCCGTTCTGAGGTTTCACTTATAGTTGATAGATCAGATACCTTGGCATATAACATTTCACGCTTTAAACGTTTGTTATCTAGTTTCTTAGAAGCGTCTTTATATTTACGGTATTCGATAATTCGACTAACTAATTTGTCTCTTTCATATTCAAAATCCTCTTTTGATTGATTGCTTAATTCGGTAGCAAGTAAGATTTTTTTTGCTTTCAATTCTAATAAATAAGTAGACATCAATAAATAAGAACTTAGTTTATCTATATCTAAAATATTAATATTTTTCTTGATATATTCAAAGTATTGATTAGCTAAAATTGCGATATCAAGATTAAGGACATCTAATTTCTTATCTTTAATAAGAGTATCTAGTAAATCTAAAGGTCCGCTAAAACCTTCGATATCAATATTTAATTCGTGAATACTATTATTTTTTAACATAGTAATTTACTTTAAATAAAGTATGGTCAATAGTATGATCAAGCTTAAAGTTTGACAAATCAAAATTTAAAAATTCTTCACATTTATATGAATCTGGTAATTTCGAAATGATTAATTGATCAGCATATGGTAAAAATTGTCTATATATAGAAGCACCACCAATAATAAAAATATCTTGATTTTTTCCCATCTCAATGATTTTTTTAAAATCATGGCAAATTTCTACACCTTCAATTTTTAAATCTTTATTGTTTGTTAAAACAATATTAGTTCTTTTTGGTAACGGTCTACCAATTGATTCATAGGTTTTTCTGCCCATTACTACAGTATGGCCTTTAGTAGAAGAAATGAAATGTTGCATTTCTTCTTTTATGTTTCAAGGCATTTTATTGTTTATGCCGATGCCGTGATTAGCATCTTCACATCAAATCATCTTTAACATAGTTAAACTGCTACTGCACCTCTAATTGCTGGTGCTGGATCATAATCAACAATTTCAAAATCATCAATTACATAATCTTCGATTCTATCGTGGTGATTCTTGATGATTAATCTTGGTAGTTTTTTAGGAGTACGAGATAATTGTTCATTAACTTGTTCTAAATGATTTACATAAATATGTAAATCTCCAAACGAATGAATAAACTCTTTCGGTTTTAAACCTGTCATATCAGCAATAATGTAAGTTAATAATGAGTAACTTGGAATATTAAAAGGAACACCTAAGAATGCATCAGCTGATCTTTGGTAAAGTTGACAAGATAAATACTTTCCGTCTTCAACGTAGAATTGGAATAACGCATGGCAAGGAGGTAATGCCATGTTAGAAACTTGAGAGGGGTTTCAAGCGCAAACAATCATTCTTCTAGAATCAGGATTATTTTTAATTTGATCAATTACATTTTGCAATTGGTCAAATCCATAAGAATCTCTTCATTGTTTACCATAAACTGGGCCTAAGTTACCATGCTTTTTAGCAAATTCAGAATCATTTCTAATTTTTTCTACAAATTCTTTTAAAGTTTCACCTTTAAAATCTGGAGACTTTTTAAAACTCTCATATGGTCATTCATTTCAAATATTACAGTTGTTATCAACTAAATATTTAATATTCGTATCACCTTTAATAAATCAAAGCAATTCGTGAATCATTGATTTATAGAATACTTTCTTTGTTGTTAATAAAGGAAAAGTTTCCGAGATATCATATCTTGTTTGGTAACCAAACGTAGAAATTGTATCAATTCCTGTACGATTATGTCTTTTTTTACCATTTTTTAAAATGTGTTGTAATAAATCAAGATATTGTTTCATTATTTTTTCTCCTTTTTAGATGATTCTTTCTTTAATTGTTGATATGTCCTCATAACTGTGTCTTTTAATTTAGAAGCTAAATTAATAACATTTGTTGTAATAAATTCTTTAGGACGGTAACAATTATTAATTTTAACTTTTATTTCACCTTTTATTTTATTTGATTTATCTTTATCCATTCTTCCTGATGAACCATAAATCGTAAAACAAACTATTGGTAAAAAGCAATCATAAGCTATTTTCAACGCACCAGATTTAAATTCTCCAATATCATCTGAAAAAGTTCTTGTTCCTTCTGGAAAAACAATTAATGAATAATTGTTTTTCACAAGTTCTTTTTGTTTTTTTAATATTTCAAAAATTTGTCTTGGATCATTACGATCAATGAAAATACCGTCAATTAAATCAATCACTGCTTTAATAAATTTATTTTTAGCTAATTCCTTTTTGCATAGGAATGTAAAATATTGACCAGATAAATTTTCATATAAAACTTTAATCATTACAATTGGATCAATATTAGATTTATGATTTCCGATAAAAAGTTTTGGATTAGTTGGAATAGATTCAAAGTCAATTGCTTTTACTTTAACGTTTTTTACAAAAAGAACTTTCTTACAAATTTTGTAAACAAATTTAAATCTATCTTGAACAAAAATTGATTTAGGATCTTTACGATATTTTTTGGCTTTTGATTTAGCGCGAAATAAAGATCAGCATAGAGCGATGCACACAAAAGGTAACCTTAAATAATGAAGTAATGCACCAAAAAACTTTTTCATAAACATTAATATTATATTAATTAGTTATTGGTATATTATAATTTAGTTAAGAATATTTGGAGTTTAAAATGGAAAAGAAAATATTGATAATTAACGCTGGTAGTAGTTCACTAAAATTTAAAGTTTTTTTAAAAAGCAATAACAAAGTTATTTCTTCAGGTTTATGTGAAAGAATTTATATTGATGGAAACTTTAAAATAAAATTTTATGAAAATGGTAAATTCAAAGAAGTTGAACAAAAAATAAAATTACCAAACCACGAAGTAGCAGTTGATGTAATTCTTAAAAGTTTAAAAAAATATCATGTTATCAATGATATTAAAGAATTTATTGGTATTGGACATAGAGTGGTACAAGCAGGAACAGTGTATAGTGATTCAACTGTTGTTGATCAAAAATGTATCAAAACTATTGAAAAATATACTAAATTAGCCCCATTACATAATCCTAGCGAATTAAAAGTTATTAACATCTTTAAGAAAAAATTACCAAAGGTAACAAATGTTGCTGCGTTTGATACTTCTTTTCATACAACCATTCCAGCAATCAACCATATTTATCCAATAAATCAAAAAGTTGCTGACAAATATGAAATTAGAAGATATGGATACCATGGTGTTTCATATAAATTCATTACTCAAAAAATGCAACAAATTCTTAAGAAAAAATCTGTTAATTTAATTGTTTGCCATATTGGTAATGGAGCTTCTATTTGTGCAATTAAGAACTCAAAATCTTACAATACTTCAATGGGTCTAACTCCGTTAGAAGGTTTAATGATGGGTACAAGATGTGGAACTATCGATCCATCAATTGCTACTTATTTATTAACTTGTGGCATGACAGGTCAAGAAGTTGATAACTTATTTAATAAACAGTCTGGATTAATGGGATTAACAGGAAGTGGCGATTTAAGAGATGCATACAATTTAAAATTACAAGACAATAAAAAAGCAACCTTTGCTATTGAATTGTACATTAACAGAATTACTGATTATATTGTTAGATATGCTAATCAACTTGATGGTACAATTGATGCAATTGTATTTACTGCTGGTGTTGGAGAAAATCAAACAGACGTTGTTTCCCAATCATTGTTACGTATTAAATTATTCAATATGATAATTGATAGAAAGAATTTAAATGCTAAATACAATGATTTTAAGAAGATTACTACTGCTAAATCTAAATATCCTGCTTATATGGTAAGAACTGATGAAGAATTAATGATCGCAGAAGACGTTAAAAGATTGTCAAAATAATTCTTCATAGTTATAGATCAATTAACAAGAGTAAAAAAATAATTTAAAGATAGATAGAAAACAAATGCACAT
>CAMWQH010000030.1 GCA_947176435.1 uncultured Mycoplasmataceae bacterium | reverse complement strand
AGTAAATTACACTACTGATTTTAGATTAAATTAATCTAAAGCTTCTAACCAAAATCTACTAACAGATATCAGGTGAGTGTTAACTACTTTCTTTATATATTTATATATTAACATATAAAATATGCTTTTTGACAAAAATTAACGAAAAATCATAAACTAACAGCTAATATGTCGTTATTCATCTAACAAGGAATATGTTCAACATATAAACACCCCCTAAAATTAAAAAGTTATGAACAAATTGTTCATAACTTTTTTAAAACTAAAATAGTCTAAAAGGCTAATTTGGTTATTTAACTTATCACACAATATTGCCTAATATGCAAACATTTCAACAAACGAAAGAGTTACATTAACGATCTCTACTAATGTTGTAACGTTTATAACTACAACAGGTAATGTTGGTGAAGGCATAGTAGCAGCATCAGCGATTTCTGCAGCTTGAGCTGTATATGTAGCAGTAACATTTAAAGTACTAGGAATATTATTTACTACTTTTTGTATAGTACCACCAAAAATATTTTTAAAATTAACAACAACTTGAAGTATTTTGCCTCCATCTATAGCTGCTGATGAAAAAATTGGATAAACAACTTTTGCTACTTGAACAGCGGTATTTCAAACTTTAATGAAGCTTTGAATAAATCCACCTATTGTTGCTACAAGACCACCAATAGCTACACCGGCAATTGAGTAATAACCTATATGGGCTGTCTCAAAAGCTTGAATAGAAGATTTATTAAAAACAAACTTGTTTTCAAAGAAAGTACGTAATTCATCATCAATATCATCATTAATTAATGATTTAATTTTGTCAAATCAGTTGTTAGCATTATCAAGTTTTTCTTGATCGATTATTTGTGATCCATCAGAACTTAAACCAATATCATTATAAATTGATGCAACGGCATCCTTTTTGGCTTCAAAATTTAGTCGTGGAGAATTTAATTTTTCATAATTTGCAACAATATCGTCGCTATATTTATGAACATCTGATGATATTTCTTTTACAGTTGGCAAAATATTATTTTTAGTTTTGTAGTATGATGGAGCAAAAGAAAGAATTCAAACCACATCTAAAGCGCAAGATAACACTTGTGCAGCAATAGCAACTCCATATGCAATACATGCAGTAACTTTTTGTCAAAATATAACAGACATTCCAACACAAAAGGCGCAAGAAGCAGAAAGAAGAGCAACTAAAGATACATCTAATGCAGATTGTGCAATGTTAATGATAAGTTGTTCTTCTGCAGCTTTCATCGCAGTTTTTCCATTAATATATGTATTTTCTTCATCAAGTGCTAAAACATTTGGTTCAACGTTTTCTACATATTCTTTAACTATAGAAGCATAACCTAGCGTATCAGACATTACATTAAGAAGGCTTTCATCTATTTGGTATGACACTCAAATATCATTAGTATTGACATTGCTTCATGGTATGTCATAAACTGTTGCTTTTTCTAATGTTGTTTTATCATTTTTATTGTCTGAAATATTAGAAGGACTATCAGACATAATAACTCAATGACCATATAAACCAAGTTTATGTTCACCTGACGTGTTTGTATTGTAATCAGTAACCATAAATTTTAAATATTGGTGTTCATATGCAACAGATGATGTATATGAATCATCATTAGAAGAATTACTTTTAACAAATGATGTAGGTAATTCAGGAACAGGAATTCCTGCTATATCATCACCTGATAAGTAAATCGGAGTTTCTTTTGAAACGTTGTATGAACCATCATCATTAATAGTAGCTTTTGTATCAAGTATATCATTTAAATATGAACGACTAGCAGCACTAGAAGAATAATACTCATCAGTTTCTTCATCATAATCATCAAATGATAATTCTGTTGTAAGATTTGTGTAAAATTTATGATTAGCAATATAACTCTTTTCAGCAAGACCATCTACTACTAAATTGAATAATTGATAGTCGTTTGCTGAATCATCATTTACACCTTGCTGTTTGTTATAATCACTAAGTCATAATATATGCTCACTTTGTGGATCTCTTACTGCATCAGAAACTCCGATCTCAAGTGATATATTGCACTGTGAATCATCTCTGTTGTCAACCAAATTATGAACTCTAAAGTGTGCTAAATATCCTGGATATAATTCTCCAACAGCATATTCAGCTCCATCAAGTGACTTAAAATCTTGGATTGGTAAAACTTGTCCAATGCCATAGTCATCTTTTAATTCATCACTTTGGTCAGCCATAATAGAATAATTGAAAGTAGGACGTAAAAGAAGAGAACCTTGAAGAGTGTTGTATTTATATGTAAATAATTTTGATAAATCATTTGTATTAACAAGATTATTTTCTAAAGAAAGATAACCGTTACTTGAATAATCAGCGATACAATCAATAAACTCTCTTCCGTCATCATATATTTGAAGAGAACTACGGTAATATTCAGTAAAATTGTTAAAAACAAGTTCTAACTGTTTGTCTGCAATTGAAGCAGTATAGTTTTGGTATGTACAATCATTTTTGTCTTTATTTAATGGCTTAACAAATTCTTCAAAAAAGTTAACACTTTTTTCTAAATCTAATAATCCAATATCAAATTGTAATTGTGAGTAGTAAAAACTTTTAGCAATGTCTACATATCCATCAAAAATACTTGAAAATTCAGCATACAATGAGTTTTTCTTTTCTAATGAAATTAAATCATTGCTCATTTTAAATAAACATTGATTGAATTGCTCTTTCATAGATTCAACTACTAATTGGCCTTCATAAGAATCAAACACATCGATGTTCATTGCATCTTCTTGGTCTTGAAGATATTGGTATAAAGAAGCATTTGATCGATTTTCATCTAGTTCATCTGGGTTTAAACCATCTTTTTGCATTTGAAAATTCTTTAAAAAAATTCCACATTTTTCAAGAACTGCATTTTTAGCTGTTTCATATGATCACTGTTCTTTATTGGCTAGTGTTCAAATAGATGCAGCTATTTTATCCAAAATATCATTTTTAAATTGTTCAACTTGTTCAGTTGTTATAACTTCATCAGATAATTGTCTAAGTGTTTTTGAATCAATTTTTTTTGCATTCAAATTTTTTAATAGTAAAAGATTTTGCTGATAAGTTTGCAAATCTTGCTTATTATTGGACAAATTTGTCCTGATTTGTTTAATTGATGAATTAACTTCCAAATTATGAGAAATAATCGGTGAAGCGACTACTCCTGCAAGACTAGCAACAGTAAGTGAAGCAAAAATTCCAATTTTTAATCTTTTTTTCATAATACATTACCTCTTAATTTGTTAATTATAGCATTTTATATAAAGTATGTTTAATTATTTAATATCTTTGCAAAATATTGGAGAATCTATCAATAAGCAAACAAATTTGATGAGTTATTCAAAAGATAAAGATTCAATGGTGTTTCTATTACTAAATGACCAACTTGAATTAATTGAAGAGAGGAATTTAATCATTGAGAAAAAGATATAGTGGAAAGCAAGAGAGAAACTTCTAACCACTTACTAACTTTATGTAAAAAACAAGAATTACAATTGCATGCAAAATTCGTAAATAAAAAAGCAAAAATAATAGTTAAAGGTATTACAAATGATAATGGATCAGAATTTTGAAAACGACAAGAATTTAAAAAATCTATCTATAATATTTGGAAATCAATATCAATTTACTTTTATCATATATTGTTCTTGTGAAAAGGGCAGTATTGAAAATATTAACAAGCTTATACCAAGAAAATTTTGAAAACAAACAGACTTTGCAAATATATCTTAACAATAAATAAAGTTTGTTTTTTTTACTTAGTAATTACCAATTTTAATTATTGTATGAATATATTTCAAACGAAGGAGTAATTGTTGAAATAGTACCTACATATGTTGTTATACTCTCTGTATATTCTTGGTAATAAGCAATAGGATTTAAGTCTTCAGGAGAACCGGTAACATCACGAAGAAGTACAAAAGACTCTCTATCGATTGATTGAAGTTTAAAAGAAATTTTAAAATCACCCATTGTTACAAGAGGTACATTCTTTGTATTGATTCGTGTTGTAAAAACCTGGTGAGTCATATCATATCTCACTTCTACACAATCTTTAAGTGAATAAAAACTATTTTTTACACCATTAATGGATGTCACAAAATTAAACTTGTAATCATAGCAAAAATACCTATAAATGTAATGCATAACATGTTGTCAAAGCTTTTCAGTAACGTTTTCATCATATGGAGAAAACAATCTCGGACTAATTTTGTTAGTATCAATTGTAAATTTACCAAAATTATTAGCAATTTCTTCGTCACTAATCGAAATTGGAGTATCAAATGATTCACCTGTAGCCAATCTAATATTAAAATTAAAATTTAATGATAAATTTCTTACCAATCCGGACGTTAATAATTCAGCATACGGAACATATTCACCGCTTCTTAAATAAACAGCTAATCTTGAGGGATCAACCGGATCTAAACTGTATGAAAAATTTGAAATAGATCAATAGCAAGTAGATACACCGTTGCTTTGAGAAATAGGTTGAGGTTGATCTATAAGAAAATCAGGCTCGCCCGCAAAATATTCTGACCCGATATAGGTTCAGTCACTTCGTATGTGTAAATTTAATTGTATTGTATCGCTTGTAGATGGACAATCTTTATCATAACATTTAATGAAAACAGGAAGAGATTCATTTGAAAGATAAGAAGGAATTTGACTCCAATAAATAATGCCGGAATTAGGATCAAAATCTAATTGAATATCTGGGTTAGATGTCCAACAAGACCAAGCAAGGGAAGACGAACTTGCATCAGAAGGATTAATTGTCACTTTAGTATGTTCAGGATATGAAGTACCTTCTCTATTTACAAATCCATACAAATCTTCACTTGTTGTACTACCTGATTGATTTACTCAATTTAATTTAATTTCTTTTATATATGGGATAGGATAAACTATATTTAAAGTAAACTGTTGAAGAGATTTAAAGACTTCCCCATCCATTGTTTGATAAGATATGTTAAATTTATACGTACCAGCATCTAAATTATCACTTCATTTGATGTAATCATCTTGTATATATATGTCTTCAGAAGTAAATTGTTTTGAATCAACACTTGGAGTTAAGTTTGATTTTATAGGAGTTGTTTGATCAGCGTTTGTTGGAAGAAAACTATGAAAAATTTTGTTATCAGAAGCCCCAGAAACCCCTTTTGTTCCATCTAAATTGTATGAACCTTTATATTCCAATTCAATCTCTGTAATTTTTTCAAATGTAGTATTTAATTCAAAATGAACGTCATTAGAAATTATTTGAGTATTCGTTTGTAAAACAGCACAAACATCTAAACCAATATTCGAAAAAGATTGTCCAAAAGCTCAAGAAATAACTCCAGAATCTTTATCAATTTTTATATTTTTTGGATATGGGTTATTCTCAAATTCATAATACACTTTATCGATGTTATCATCAATAGGAACGCCATCAATATCATCAAAAACAATGTTGAAATTTGGGTCAAATTCACCTTGTTCACAAATGATACCTGTGATTTCTTTGTCAGCATCCGTAGACAACAAGATTGAGTTTACCTCTGGTTTTAATTGGTCTGAACAAGAAGACAAAAAAGAAGCAGAAGATAAAACTCCAGCAAAAATAGCAGATAAACATGTTATTTTTTTTATTTTCTTTTTATTTCTTGAGAATAACATATTAAAAAACCCTCTTTAATATTTTATCTTTCAATAATTATATAGATTTTAAATATATATTAAATAATTTTTTATTTAACAACTTTTTTTTATGAAGTAAAACAATGTTCTTAACATTATTGGTAATGGTGAATGATTGAATTCATTAGTTGAAGCAATGTCTAAATGAACAAAATTAGCTTTTTTTCTAAAAAAAGACAAGAAGCATGCAGCTGTACTACTACCCGCTCCTTTAGTTTTTTCACTATTTACCATGTCTGCAATTTTAGAAGATTTCATCTTTGCTTCATATTCAAAGTGCATTGGCATGTATCAAATAAGTTCAGCAGCATTATCAGCCGCTTTTTTAAATTGATCAAATTGCTTGTTATTTGTCAATCAAATTGGAGTAAAAGTATCACTTAATGCATATTCAATTGCTCCTGTTAGCGTAGCAATAGTTACAATTGTGTCTGCTTTTAGATCTTTTTCGGCATAAGTAATGGAATCAGCAAGAATCAATCTACCCTCTGCATCAGTATTAGTAATTTCTACTGTTTGACCAGAATAAGAAGTAATTACATCTGATACTTTAATTCCATTTGAACCAATATCGTTAATTACTAACGGTGCTAAAACAGTTACATTAGCTGTTGATTTTACTGAAGCAAGTGTAAACATAGTACCGACAACAATTGCTGCACCAGACATATCATATTGCATTCCTTCAAGATAATTTGATGGTTTAAGACTTAAACCACCGGTATCAAAGCACACACCCTTACCTACTAGGACTATTTTCTTTGCTTTACTATTATTTTTTAAAGAAATAGACAATAGTTTTGGTTCATTTTCTTTATTTGAACCTTGACCAACAGCAAGCATCAAATTCATTTGCTTTTTTGTAAGCTCTTGTTTATTAAGAACTTTGATTTCTACATTTTTAAAATTTGCAAATTGGCGTTTAACTAAATCAACAAATTTTGTTGGGTTTAGCATATTTTCAGGTAAACCGATTAATTTTCTTGAAAATGATTCAGCACCCACAAATACTAGAGCTTCATTAACGTATTTACCGTATAAATTCATATCAACTATAAAGTTATGATGAATCTTGGTAATAGGGGTGGTTTTAAAATTACATGGAGTATGATAAACAAACTCATGGCTTGAAAAAATAGCATTTAAAAATGATACATAATTTTCTTTTTTTATTATTCAATTTTTATCCACGTAGATAATATAAATTTTGCCGGAGTCTCTGAAAGAAGTTTAAAAAGCATT
>CAMWQH010000029.1 GCA_947176435.1 uncultured Mycoplasmataceae bacterium | reverse complement strand
GTATGAAATATCTACTATTTTAGAAAATTTGCAATATACTGATTTAAATAGTTGGGAGCAGACAAGATTCTTAGTGTACACCAACATTCAAATGAATAGTAAAAAGAAATACAGTCTGACTGATATATTAAAATTCAAGTGGGATAATCAATACTGCACAAATACAGAAATAACAAATACTGATATTGATAGATTAAAAAACAAATCTAAAAATATATATAAAGCAATTATACAACAGACCAAATGAGCAAAGATTTAAAAGTAAATATTACAGGTGATGGAAGTAAGCTAAATAACGAATTAGTTAAATCAGCTAATTCTGTTGCTAAATTAGAGATGCAAACCAAAAAAGCCAATAAGGAAGTGCATAACCTTACAGGTGGCTTTAGAGATGTGAGCGTTGGATTAAAAAATTGTGATTTTGGTGCTTTTAATAGAGGATTGACTTCAATAGGAAGCAATATTAATAATATATTACCAAACTTAGGTCAACTTGCAAAATCTTTAATCAACCCATACACAGCAGCTGCTGCAGCAATTGGTTTAGGTGGGAAAGCATTATATGACTATGGCAAAGAATTAGACAGGACATTACAAAAGACTGAACAATTTACAGGTTTATCAGGTGATGAATTAGTAAGCCTTAGAAGTGGTATAAAAGCGGTTGCAGATACTTATAACAAAGATTTTGACAGCGTTTTATCTTCAGTTGACGGTTTGATGAATCAGTTTGGAATAAGTTCAGAAGAAGCATTGACTATTGTAAAGAATGGTTTCAAAAGTGGAGCTGATGACGGTGGTGCAATGCTTGATATGATTAGTAAATATTCAGGTGCTTTTTCTGATGCAGGCATTTCTGCGAGTGAATTGGTTGCTATCATAGGGAATACAAGAAGCGGCATCTTTTCAGAAGAGGGTATGCAGCTATTTCAAAAGGGTGCAACCAAAATAAGAGAATGGAGTACACAATTACAAGATGCGTTGACAAATGCAGGAATTAATGCTGATGAGATGTATAGTAAATTACAGAGTGGTGAAATTACCACCGTTCAGGCAATACAGCAGATTTCAACACACTTAAAAGGTTTATCACCTCAGAGTCAAGAGGTAGGTAATGTTCTTAAACAGGTATTTGGTAAAGCAGGAGCAGCAGCAGGATATGAGCTTGTAACATCATTAGCTGACGTTGAAACTAATTTAGACACAGTTAAAAATCAAACAGGAGAATGGGGTAGCGCTATGGATAATTTAGCAAACTCACAGCGTGAATTTGAAACTGCATTAGCACAATTATTCGGCAGTTCTACTCAAGGGTTCTCTACTATGACAACGCAATTAAAGGCTAATGTATATGGGTCTGTTGCTAAAGTAATAAATGGCTTTATTGATTGGTACAACAATTCCTTATTGCTAAGAGGTGCTATTAATCAAATCGCCATAACCTTTAAAAATGCGTGGGAAGTTATCAAACTAATATTAAAAGTGTTTTTCAATCAGATAAAATCATTATCAGACATGATTGAAGGAATATTTACACTTGATTGGGAAAAAGTAAAATCAGGATGGAAAAATGGAATTGAATCTATTACAAAAAATATTGCAGATGCTTTTTCTAATATTAGCAACAATATGCAAGAAGCAGTTGACAATACATTAAATGGAAGTATTAAAAAGATTGAAGTGCCTGTTGAAGTTGAATATTCTGAAAATAGTAATAACACCAATAGTTCAACTACTAACACTAAGTCAACTGATAAAGCAAAGAATAATTCAAAAACAAATAAGAATAATTCAAAAACAGAAGTTACTAAAACACAGCTTGAAATAGACAGAGAAAATTTGCAAGCAGTTAATAAAAAAGTAAAAGAATCTCTGTCAGACTTTAATGATGGGCTAATAGATAAATCAGAATTAGAAAAGGCAATAAAAGAAGCAAATGATTATTATCAAAGCAACGGAATTAAAGCAATTGCAGAAATAGAGTATAATTTTAATGAAGAAGGTTGGGAACAAGCACAGCAAAAGAAACCCCTAATTTATAAAACTGCATTGGAATTAAAAAGAGATTCATTTAATGAAATACAGAATACAATAAAACAAGTAGGTGAAGACTTTAATAATGGATTAATTGATGAAACATATTTAAGTAATCAAATAAACAACATCAATGCTAAACTAAAAGAGTTGGGGTTAGAACCTGTACAAATAAGTTTTAATGCAGATGGAAGTATTGAAATAATTGACGAACTTACAGCAAAGACAAAGGAGCTAAAAGATGCTCAAACTAAAGCACAGGAAAATGCAGCAGTCGTTAGCAGTGCATTTAGTTCAATGGGTAATGTGTTTTCTGCCCTTAGTGGTTCTATGGATGAAAACACTGCAAAAGTATTAGAGATGGCAGGTGCAACAATGAATGCTGTATCTCAAATGATACCACAAATTATAGCTCTTATTGGAGCAAAGGAGGGTGAAGCTCTTGCAAGTGGTACTGCCTCAGCAGCTTCATTGCCTTTTCCTGCAAACATAGCTGCCATTGCATCCATTGTGGCAACTATCACAGGGTTATTTGCATCATTTGCAGGGTCATTTGCTGATGGTGGTATTATTGGAGGAAGCACAACAATTGGCGATTATAATATAGCAAGAGTCAACAAGGGCGAAATGATCCTCAATGGTAGACAGCAGGGTAATTTGTTTAAACTATTAAATAATAATGTTAATTCTAATACTAATAACGGTGGTGGACATGTGGAATTTGTAATTTCAGGAAGCCAATTGCGGGGAGTATTGAAAAACTACAATAATAAAATAAGTAAGACAAAGTAATTATGTATACATGTTCATTTGCAGATATAAATGGGAATAATTATCAAATTAATATAACTGATACTATATATGAAAATGGCAATACTATTGAATTGAAGTTAAGTGATAATCCACTTGTAATTTCCTTAGAAAATAGTGATGATATTATATTTAAACCTTATAAGGGTAGTAATGCAGCAATAGAAATAATTACAAGTGATTTACTTAACACAGAACTATATTCACCATATCCACATCAAAAAAAAGTAGAAATATTTGATAAAAATAGGAGATGCATATGGGTGGGCTTTATTACGCCTAATTTATATAATCAAGGATATGCCAACCCATTGGATGTATTAACAATTGAATGCATTGATGGTATTAGCACCTTACAGTATTATGATTATGAATGCCTAAGTGACGAGCCTTCATTAGTATGTTTATATGATATTATAGAGTCAATAGCAGATAAATGTGAGTGTTATGAAAATTGCTATATTGCAGACACCATAAAGGCAGTTTTTGATGGTGTGTATGAATTATCAGATGATAATATAATTAATTCTATATTAATTTCTGAAAAGAATTTTTTTGACAATGACGGAAAGCCATTAAAATATAATGAAGTATTGGAACACATCTGCAAATATCTCAATCTTACTTGTATAGCACACGGAAAGGACTTGTATTTTATTGATTACTATTCTTTAAAAGGAATGGGTACCAAATATACTAATATTCAAGATAATAATATATATACTTTTGATACAAGTAAAAACATTGCAGACATACAACAATATGCAGGTAATAGTCATAATATATCATTAGATGAAGTGTATAATAAGGTAAGTATCACTGATAGTTTTTATAATATTGATGAGATTTTTCCTGATATATATAATAATAGTGATTTATATTCTATTACATCAAAAGATACGAACAATGGATTTAGTACATATGATAAAAATAATTATTGGAGATTATATTTAAAAGAAAAGGCAGAAGATTATTATAATATATATACAAACTTTTTAACCAATCCCAATGTCATGTTGTACTATTATATTCCTTCATTACTCTTAGGCAATGAAGAATATGGCAAAGATAATGGATTCTATAAATGGTTTTTTACAAGTACATCATACCCACAATCAATAAAACCGTCAAATATAAACAATAAGGTATGTGGTGCATTGGTTGATTGTGCGATAGATAAGGTGGATGGAGATATTGAAAGTAGTTTAAGTGGAAGTACTAATTTGGTTCTATATTTAAACGGATATTGTGATAATATTAATACTGACAATGTGCCACTTGCAAAAATAACCTATGATACAGGCACTTTATTAATGAGTACGCCAACGCAAAAACAAGCAATATTAATAAAAGGTAATTTTGAATTTGTATCATTTGAAAATGACACAACACCTGTTATAGATTATCATTTAGACAGCCTGACACGTCGACAACCAACTTTAAATAAAGTTGTACAGAATTGGTCCGACCTTACAATATTAGAAAAGCATAATTTATATTACAAAGGTGATGAGCTTGAATTTGGTGGAAGAATATCAAGAAATGATTTAAAAATTAAAGTTTCATTATATTATGGAGGCAAATATTGGAATGGATTAAAATGGGTTGATGAATTTTCATTATTCAATTTGCAACTTACAGACGGCAATTCAAATACAAGAATAGTTCCTTCTGATTGGAGTGATAAACAAAATCCACCAACACATAATAAGCAATTTAAAGTAATGAATAATGTGCATTGGATGTATCACATTGACGAAGATGGGTATTTAATAGACCTTCCAAATGCAATAAATGAAGATACAACAATAGAGTTAACCTTTTATA
Source organism: uncultured Mycoplasmataceae bacterium (assembly GCA_947176435.1). GTDB lineage: Bacteria > Bacillota_I > Bacilli_A > Mycoplasmatales > Mycoplasmoidaceae > Malacoplasma_A. The sequence goes on along the minus strand of CAMWQH010000029.1, from coordinate 2,401 downwards.
CTCAATGTTTCAATGCCACATATAATACAACCACATGTCGTTATAACAATAAAGGTTGGAAGTATTATCAAAGAGTCAGCTCTGTATGGATTACAGATTTGGAAATAAAGTCTGTAAGTTATAATACAGAATTAATATACAATGATAAATTTGATATTGAAAGAATGAAAGATGCTGAGCAATCCTCCGAAAGTGATACACTATATACTAATATAATTGATGAAAATTACATAAATGAATTTGAAGATGATTTTAAAATCTGCACACATGACAACAAAAAGCCCAATTATAGCTGTGTCTATTATAAAGATGATAATGGAATAAAATATTTAGATGAAACATACAATATTGCAAGTGGAGAGATATTAAGACAAGAAGAACACTATATTTATAAAATAGTAAATCAATATTCATTACCTGCAAAAATATTTGAGGTTGAATTGCATGACTATTATCCACCTTATTGTTTATTATATTTCCCAAAAATGGATAATTATTTTGCTATAATAGATGGATATGAATATAATGTTAAATATAATATTAATAAACTAATACTCAAGGAGGCACAATGACAATGAGATTCTTAAGAAAAGATATATATAAAAAAGCTAATAGCAGAAGTGGGAATGTTTTTATATCTTCAAATAAAAGTGGTGGAAATATTAGCATAAATCCAACGTTAAAAGGTGAATATTTACCTGCGAGCAGAAATGACGATGGTAGTTATACTGTTGATTTGAGTAATGTTTATTTTAATGGTAATATTCTATCAAGCAAAGAAGTTGTGGCATATTCAGACAGCGATAATTTTAGCAGCAAAGATTTTCTACTATCAGATATTGACAATGTAGAGATAACTAATATTAGAGAAGGAGATATATTGGTTTATGAAAATGACAAGTGGATAAATAAACCAATGGAATATGGCAATGGTGGAATTAATGAAAATGAATTAAATAAATATCTATCCAATTATGTAACATTAAATACTGAGCAATTAATAATAGGACAAAAAACGTTTTCGCAAGAAATTCATGCTACAGCAGACGGTAAAATATATTCTGACCCTGCGATAGGCGTTGCTTGTGGATTAAAAACTCCTGACCCTATTGCAGCAGGTTCATTTATAAAATCAGGTGGTACATCAAACCAATTTTTGAAAGCAGATGGTAGCGTGGACGGTAATAGTTATTTGTTATCCTCATCTTATACTGCAAGTGATGTGTTGAATAAAATCAAAACTGTTGATGGCAGTGGAAGTGGTTTAGATGCTGATTTGTTGGACGGTTATCATGAATCTGACTTTTTTAGAAAAAGAGGCTCAATTAGTTCTTCATATATAGACCTCGCAGACGGTATTGTTAATTCACCATATTATGCAAATTATAGCTCAGGTGTATATTCTGTACAAAGAAGTGGCTCAAGCGAAATATTTGTAAATTTTGCAAATACTTATGGGGGCAGTACATCTGCATTGCAATTCAAGAAGTCTTATTATAGTGATGCTACTTTATTTTTCAGAGGTACTATTGATTCAAACAGGCCAACGAAATGGCAAGCAATATTATCTGACGAAAATATTAAATATTATAATGCAGGTAGTGCAACAAAATTACAAAACAAAAGAAGTTTATGGGGAAATGATTTTGATGGTACAAGCGATATTTTTGGGTCTATTAGAATAGACGGCACAACAGAAATGGGCAGTATGCCTAATATCATGTTTCATATTCCAAATATAAATTATGCACAGATATTAATGGATAGAAACGGCAATTTACATATTAAGCACGGCAGTTCGCAAGATAGCAATTATAAAAGTTTATTTGCAGATTGGTATTATTCAAACGGCGTTGCAGGGTGGTATAATGCTACTTTTGATGGGGGAATATATATGACTGAACAAAATTACAAAACAAAAGAAGTTTATGGGGAAATGATTTTGATGGTACAAGCGATATTTTTGGGTCTATTAGAATAGACGGCACAACAGAAATGGGCAGTATGCCTAATATCATGTTTCATATTCCAAATATAAATTATGCACAGATATTAATGGATAGAAACGGCAATTTACATATTAAGCACGGCAGTTCGCAAGATAGCAATTATAAAAGTTTATTTGCAGATTGGTATTATTCAAACGGCGTTGCAGGGTGGTATAATGCTACTTTTGATGGGGGAATATATATGACTGATTCAACGTGGGTAAGAACTTATAATAATAAGTCATTTTACTCAAGTGGAAACATATTGGCAGCAGGAGAAATAACAGCTTATTCAGATGAGAGATTAAAGAGCAATATAAAAGATTTAAAAAACAGAGGAAGCCTTCTGCCTAAAACATATATAAAAAATACCAAAGAGTCTATTGGAATTATAGCACCAGAAGTCCAAAAAT
>CAMWQH010000028.1 GCA_947176435.1 uncultured Mycoplasmataceae bacterium | reverse complement strand
GTTAAAATACTACAATAAAAGTGCATAAAAAATTTATTACCAAAACAAAAAAATTTGCTTAAAATTTTTTAAAAATTTAATACTTTCATTTTTTGACATTTTTTGTAAAATTTATTAGTAAAAAAATAAAAAAATAGCACGAATTATGTGCTATCTTTTAATGTGCTTTTTTAAATCTAACACTTTATCTGTTTTTTCTCAAGGTAGATTTAAATTTAGTCTTCCAAAATGTCCGTATACAGATAAATTTTTATAAATATTTTTCTTCATATTAAATTGCTTAATTATGGAATTCAAATCAAAATCGAATGATTTATTAATCGCATTTAAAATATTTTCTTCAGAGTATTTACTTGTGTTGAATGTATCAATAAAAATTGAATAAGGTTTTGGAGATCCGATGTTAAATGATAGTTGAACTTCACAACGTTTAGCTAATTTTGCAGCCACTATATTTTTAGCAATATATCTAGCAAAATATGCACCAGTACGGTCTACTTTAGTGTAATCTTTACCACTAAAAGCCCCGCCACCGTGCTTTGCAGCACCACCATATGTATCAACTATTATTTTTCTTCCTGTTAATCCTGTATCACCAAATGGTCCACCAATAATAAAATCACCAGCTTCATTAACAAATTTCTTAAATGAAGTATTCATATTATATTTTTTTGCAAGAGGAATCATAACCTGATTAATAATTGTCTTTTTAATGTTATTAACATTAGCTTTTTGCTCATGTTGAATAGACATTAACATACTATCAATAGATATAGGAGTGTCATCTTTGTAGTTGATACAAACTTGTGACTTCATATCAAACTTAGCACCAGGGAGTTTTTTGAATTTAATTAATTTTTCCACTTCATAACATAATGTATTTGCTAATGTTATTGGTAATGGCATATAAGTATCAGTTTCATCAGTAGCATAACCAAAAACAATGCCTTGATCTCCTGCTGCGACAGCTTTTGATGTCATATCAACAAGTTTTGCAATATCAATAGATTGTTTATTTATATTTGAAAGAATGGTAAAATCGCATTCATCATATCCTAGTGGTCTTAAAACATCTCAAGCGGTTTTTACAACATCAACATATCCTTTTGTAGTAATTTCACCACCAATAACAATTAGATGGTTGCTTGCAAACACTTCACAAGCAACATGGCTATTAGGGTCTAATTTTAAACAAGAATCTAAAATAGAATCTGCAATTTGATCGCATATTTTATCGGGGTGACCAATACCTACTGATTCACTTGTAACTTTTTTAACGAATGACATAATATATGGATTATACGAGATGGAATAATTAATTATCTGATAAATAATTGTTATTAATTATTAAATTAGCATAACCTGCAATCATTGTTGCATTGTCACCACAATATTTTAGTTCTGGTAAATATATTTTTAATTTTGTTGAAGATAATTTTTTCCTTAAAAGTCTATTTGCAGAAACGCCACCACCAATAGCAATTGTATTAATCTTATATTTTTTTGAATAGAATAAAATCTTTCTTATTAGTTCATCTACAATTCATTCTAAAGACGAAGAAGCCACTAAAATTTTGTCAATTTTCTTCTTCTTCATTTTTTGTGAATTAACATAATTCAAAACGTGAGTTTTTAAACCAGAAAAGCTAAATTGTTGTACAGGTGGAAAATGATTGATCATTTTTAATCGAGTTTTATTCTTATCGTAAACCTTATCAATAGATATTCCTCCAGGATAAGGCAAGTTAATACTTCTTCCGATTTTATCTAACGTTTCCCCAACAGCATCATCTTTGGTCGTGTTTAATAATTTAATATCTTTATAAGATTTGACCAAATAAATTGAAGTATGGCCACCAGATGCTACTAATGATAAAAATGGATATTTAATTATTTTCCTATTAATTGAAAATGAAAAAATATGACCATTCATATGGTTTACTGGGACTAGTTTTGAATTCGTTAAATGTGCTAGTGATTTTGCAAAAACCTTTCCTATATGCAATGAACCAGGCAAACCTGGTTGATCAGTATATGCAATGTGTGTTAAATCTTGGTAATCAATTTTTGTGTTTTGAAACAACTTTAATAAACATAACGAAATATTTTGTTCATGACTTCTTGCAGCAATTTCTGGAACAATACCACCAAATTTCGTGTGTTCTTTTAAAGAAGTTGAAGTACTTTCACTTATTAATTTATTATTTTTAACTAAAGCTAATGATGTGTCATCACAAGACGTTTCTATAGCTAATATACAAGTCTTTTTCATACTACATGTTGTACTTCATATTCATATATGCTCAATGAAGATTAGATTTTGCTAATTCAGATTGCATTTCTTGTTCAATATAATTAACATCTTTCACTTCTTCAGGATCTATATTAAATATTTGACGATATAGTTCAATTTGTGATTCAGTATACTCACTAAAGTAATCACCATTCATAACAAAATCATAAATTTTAGTTAGTGGAGAAGTGTATTCTACATAGTCGAAATTGTTAACAGAATCATATTTAAATGATCCGTTAGAGTTAGTATCACTAATTATTTCTCCATCATTAACACCAGATAAGCAAATATCTTTAACAATTTCGTAAATTTTTTGTTTTTTGGATAAATTATTTTGAGTTTTTTTATTAATAACTACCATATCTAATGCAATTAATGTCTTGTCTAATTTACAAAAATGGAAATCTGTAGAACTTGAAGCTTCATACAATCCTGCACCTTGCGCAGCATAAAGCAAATCACCATTATATGCAATAGCACAAGATGCACCCGCGGGATATGGTTTTGCTAATGTAGAAATTATTTGACCGGAATCTGTATTAAAATAAGTATATTTTTTAGCAAAATTGGAAGAAAAATCATTATATATATTTGCAAAGTCACGAACACTCTTAACAGATGGGTTTGGATTAACTTCTTCTGAATTTATAGAGTTTGCCAACCCAAACATACTTCTTGCATCATCTACTATTGCTATCTTTCTTTCTTTATATGGCGTGAATCTCGGATCTAAATCTTTGTTGCTTGAATTAATACAACTTAAAAGTTCAGATCAATTTTTTGCTTCTGAAAGTTGTTTAATTTCACTTCCTTTATACGCAAAAGCAAATGATTGAAGAAAATATGGAATTCCATAATCTAAAATAGATTCATCGTTATCAAGACTGCCATTTTTAATGTATTCTTCATCTAAACCATCAATTAATGTGCAGACTGCTTCTGAAAAAACGCCAGATTGTAAAGCTTCTTTACCACTTTTAATTTTCTTCCCATCAACAATTAAATTAAAAAGATCTCAATTAATTTTTTCTAATTGATTTTGCTTTTTTAATTTAATTACTTCATATGTGCTTGGTACCGCAACATCATAGTATCCTGAAAATTTATTCTCAATTTCCTCATTTGTTTCATAAGGTAAAAAAGCAATGTTGTATTTACTTTGAAGATTATGCATAACGTCTTCAGACATATAGCTTTCATAGTTAGCAAAAACAATTTTGTTAGAAGTGCAGCTATTGGCAATCGGGATGATTGACAATATTGATGAAATTTTAATAAAATTAAAAATTAATTTTTTCATATTATTTTTTATTTTTACGTGCTTTTATTGCAACAACAATAAGCATTACAAGGAACGTTAATAAGACAACAATGGCACCAAAAGTCACTACTCATGCTTTGATTCCTTTTCTTGTAGTATAAATTGCTGTACCAATTGTTTGAAATGAACCATTAACTAAATTTGTAATAATAAAATCATCAAGAGACATTGCTAATACAATTGCAAAAGCAGAAAGAATGGCAGGAAATAAATACGGTACTATTACTTTGAAAAATGTTTTAGTTTTAGAGTAACCTAAATCATAACTTGCTAAAATCAAATTACTATTCATCTTTGCCATTCTTGGATAAATAGTAATAATTGCATATGGAGTACAAAATGAAATGTGTGCTAATAGAACCGTTACAAATCCAAAATCTAAACCAAGTGGAATAATTGTTGATGAAAATAACAAGGAAAGGCTAATGCCAGTAATTACTTCAGGGTTTACAAGAGATAATTTTGATGAAGTCATAATAAATCCTGTTTGTTTTTTTGTACTATTTCAAATACCAAAACATGTAATCACACCAAAAAATACACAAACAGGAGCTACGATTACACTTAATAATAATGAATTTAATAAACCGTTCACAAATTCGTTATTTTTAAAAAGCTCTAAATAATTTACAACATCTGGGCATCCAAAATTTAAATTAATATTTCCTCTATCTGTTTGTCCATTAAAACTAATTGCAACTATAAAAATTAATGGCAAATAAATAGTTGCTAAAATTATAAAAATATAGAATTTTTTAAAAAAAGATCCAATGCTTTTTCCTGAAAAGAAGTTTTTCATTATTTACTGTGACTCCTTTTCGAACGATTGTATAAATATCTTCCTAACATATATATTCCATATCCTATGGACATTATTATTAACAATAATAAGCTTAATGAAGAAGCACGTGCTAATGACACATCACTAGTTAAAGCTAATTGTCCTTCTTCCATTAAGATGTCACCAATCAACGATCCACTTGGTGAAGCATTCAAAAATTGTGGAACAGCAACGGTTGTGAGGGAAGGAAGAAAAACTAAAGTAATTCCTGAAAACAATGCAGCTTTGGTATATGGTATTACAACATGTATGAATGTATTAAAATTTCCTCTTCCTAGATCTTTGCTTGCAAATATTAAATTCTTTGGTAATTCTATTAAAGTATTGTAAAGCGGAAGAATCATAAATGGCGTATACAAATAAACCAAACCAATTATTGTAAATATTTCTCCGCTGGTTGAGTTTTCGTATCCATTCATTGCATCAAAAAAAGTTTTTAAACCAATTAATTTAACTAAAAAACTTGTTCAAATCGGCGCTGTAATTAACAGTATAGATATTGATCTCATTCTTTTTGAACAATTGAATGCTAAAAAATATGCAAAAGGATAACTAATTAAAATAACAATAATGGTTGTTACAAATGCATCAAATAAAGAAATTAAAATTTTCTTTCAAACAAACCCATTTATAAAATTTCAGTTGTCTGCAATTGAATTTCCTAATGTTGGTACAAATGAACGTACAAAAATCATTATCATTGGAACAACCAAAAACAATAAAGTTATGATAATAAAAGGTAATGTTAATAAAAATCTTTTTGATATTTTTTTACTATTCATTGCTATTTAAATCTACCTCAAAGAATTCATCATCATAAACCGGCTTAATTGGTAACACATGTAATGATTTATCCGCAAATTTTATACCAATTAAATCACCGACTTTTATGGATTGTGTAGTTTTTAAAATAAAACTTTGTTTTTTAAATGAGCATTTTACTTCAAACATTTCTCCTTTATAAATTGAATGAGTAACGCGAGCATTAAACAGACTATCAGAGGGTTTTGTAACAATAACATCTTCAGGTCTAACCATAATATTCACTTTAGAATTTTTATCAACTTTCTTTAGATTAGATGAATCCCTACATTGAATGGTTTTATTAAAACATCTAACTTTCTTGTTTCCTATATATGTGCCTGTAAAAATGTTTGCAGTACCAATAAAGTTTGCAACTCATTCATTTGCAGGAGTATCATAAATGCTCTTAGGAGTACCTACTTGTTCAATCTTTCCTTTTGACATTACTACAATCTTATTAGAAAGTGATAAAGCTTCTTCTTGATCGTGAGTAACTAATATAAAAGTTAATTTTAATTCATTATGAATTCTCTTTAACTCGTTTTGCATTTGAATTCTAACTTTAGCATCGAGAGCAGAAAGAGGTTCATCTAATAAAATGATATCAGGTTCAACTACCAGTGCTCTTGCTAAAGCAACACGTTGTTTCATACCACCTGATAAATCTTCTGGATATTCATTTTCATTTCCAGATAAACCAACTAACTTAATCATGTCAATTGCTATTTTTTTAATTTCTTTTTTATTTAATTTTCTTGTGGTGTATTTCTTTTGATAATTTTCTTCAACTTGATCAGGATAAGTTGATCAATATGAAATTCATTGATCTAAATCGTTATAACGAAATTTAAGTTTATCTATTTTTGCATCAAGAGGAGTTTTAAATTCAAATCATTTTTTTAAATTTAAAATTTTCTTTTCATATTCGTTTAACCCGTTAACGTTATATTTAACAGGACGTTTTGATTTAAAAATAGTTCTATTTCAGGTATTAACAGTTTTCTTTACAAAATTACCAAATGATAAGCGTTTTGGTTTTTCCATACCATATTTTTTATTCATTTGTGTAAGATAACTATCAATTTTACTAATGAATTGTTGGTAACGCATGTTTTTGATTGCTAAAACTTCAGGATACTTTGTATAAATCTTTTCAAGAGAAGAGATTTCTTTTAATAGTTTCTTTTGCTTCTTTTCAATTTTTTTGATCTCTATAGAAGCTTTTTTAACTGCGTCTTTATATGCACGATCTACTTTTTTTCGTTCTTCATTAGTAATGCCTTTTAAAGGTTTACGCATCATTTTTAAACCATATGAAACATTTTCAATCACGGATAAATTAGGAAAAAGCGCATAATCTTGAAAAACTGTTGCAGTAGGTCTTTTATTAATTGCAAGATCTTTTATATCAACATTATTAATTAATATTCTGCCACTTGTAGGTGATTCGAAACCTGCAACCATTTTTAATGTTGTGGTTTTACCACAACCAGACGGACCAAGTAAAGTAACAAATTCTCCTTTTTTAATAGACAAATTAAAATTTTTAATAGCTACATAACCATTAGAATATGTTTTGTTAATATCTTGTAATTTTAAAAAATTGTTTGCCATTATTATTTATCTAATATTCTTTGAGTAATTGCTTCACCAACTAAATAACTTGGTTTTGTATCAAGGACATTTGAAGCGGCATTTTTTACAACTAATTTTGAAGTCTTAAGAGTATAAGAATTGGAAGTTAATGACAACATTGAGATATCATTTTCTTCATCACCAAGAGTCATGACTTGATTAATATTTATACCAAGTCTTTCTGCTAAAAATGAAAGCGCATTACCTTTACTTACACCTTTTGCATTAATTTCTACATTTGTAGGAGAAGAAGTAGTAATAATAACATCTAACTGTAATGAATTAAAATATTCAAAAACTTTTTGATTATTAGAAGG
>CAMWQH010000027.1 GCA_947176435.1 uncultured Mycoplasmataceae bacterium | reverse complement strand
ATGATAAAAATTATTTAAAATCTATTGAAGGTAAGAACCTTCCGATAATTCATACACTAAAAAATACTAAAGGTTGAAAATTATACGGTGAAGTCAGTAAACTTTCAAAAGGTAAAAAAGTATTTAATAAAAATACTTTTGGCTGTACTAAATTGTTTGAATTTTTGTCTAAAAACAAATTTAGTGAAATTCAATTATGTGGTTTATTAACTAATATGTGTGTGCTAGTAAATGCATGTATTTGTAAATCAGTATGTCCTAATACTCCGATAATTATTAACAAAAAATGTGTCACTTCTAATGATGCTTCGTTAGAAAATGCAGCAATTAAGATCCTTAAAAATTTGCATATTAAAATTATTTAATTATTTATAATTAAGAGTAATTATTTTGTCCATGCAAAATTATAAAGATGAGAACATAAAGGTCTTAGAAGGCCTTGAACCTGTTAGAAAACGTCCAGGAATGTACATCGGTTCAACTGATGTACATGGATTACACCATCTTGTTTGGGAAATTTTTGACAACTCTATCGATGAAGTAATTTCTGGAAATGCTGACACTATCAGAGTCACTCTTGAAAAAGATAATTCTATTACTATAAAAGATAATGGTCGTGGTATTCCTATTGGTACTAACCCTCAATCACACATGTCTACAATTGATACAGTATTTACTGTATTACATGCTGGTGGTAAGTTTGATGATAACGCTTATAAAACTTCTGGAGGTTTACACGGTGTAGGTGCTTCTGTAGTTAACGCTTTAAGTGAATGAATGGTTGTTACAGTTAATCGTGACAACAAAGTTGTTGAATCTAAATATGAAAACGGTGGAAAAATTGTTCAATCAGCTAAAGTTATAGGAACTACAAATAGAACCGGAACTACAGTAAGTTTTAAACCAGATCCAAAGATCTTTAAAGTTACTAACTTTAATCCATCTGTTATTAAAGAAAGAATCAGGGAATCTTCTTTTTTATATAAAAATTTAAAAATTATTTTTGAAGACAAAATTAACAATGAAACAAGTGAATTTTTTTCAAAAAATGGTATTAGTGAGTATGTTGGTTTTATTAATGATGGTAAATCAACAATTACTTCAGTAGCTAGCTTTAGTGGAACTGGAAGTGACAATATTGAAATTGACATTGCTTTGCAATATACAACAGATACAAGTGAAATCATTGTTTCATTTGCTAACTCCGTTAAAACTATCGAAGGTGGTTCGCACGAAACTGGTTTTAAGTCTGCTTTAACTGAATCATTAAATGAATATGCTCGTAAGTGAAATTTACTAAAAGAAAAAGATAAAAACTTTGAAGGTGAAGACGTTCGTGAAGGTTTAACTGCTGTTGTATCAGTTCGTGTTCCTGAAAAAATTATTGCTTATGAAGGTCAAACAAAAAATAAGTTGTTCACTCAAGAAGCAGTAAGCTCAGTTAAGAAATTCTTTGGTGAAAGATTCAACTATTGATTAGAAGAAAACAAAAAAGATGCAACTAAGATTGTCCAGAAAGCTTTGCTTTCTAGAGATGCTCGAATTGCTGCTAAGAAAGCTAGAGAAGACACTAAGAAGATTAAAAACGCCAATCAAACATTACTGCTCTCTGGTAAATTAACTCCTGCTCAATCTAAACAATATGATCAAAATGAATTATTTCTAGTCGAAGGTGATTCAGCAGGTGGTACTGCTAAATTAGCAAGAAATAAAAAACATCAAGCTATTTTACCTTTAAAAGGTAAAATTCTTAACGTTGAAAAAGCAAGACTTCGTGATTTATTAGCTAATGAAGAAATATGTACCATTATTTCTTCACTTGGTGCTGGTATTGGAAATGATTTCAAAATTGAGAATTTAAAATATGACAAAGTTGTCATCATGACAGATGCAGATACTGATGGTGCTCACATTCAAGTGTTGTTATTAACATTCTTTTACCGTTTTATGCGTCCTTTAGTTGAAAAGGGGCATGTTTATGTTGCTCTTCCTCCTTTGTATAGAATCAGCAACAAAAACAACAGCCAAATTGCTTATGCATGAAATGAACAAGATTTAGAAGAACAAAAATCTCATTTTAAATCTTTTGAAATTCAAAGATATAAAGGTCTTGGTGAGATGAGTGCTGATCAATTATGGGAAACAACTATGAACCCAGACACAAGACAATTCTTAAAAGTATCAATTCAAGACGCAGTTTTAGCTGAAAGAAGAGTCAATGTCCTAATGGGTGACAACTCAACTATAAGAAAAGAATGAATTAACAATAATGTTGATTTTACTTTAGACGAAGAATAAGATTATGGATAGCAAAAAGAATAATTCAAATATCATACTTAAACCTCTGGAAGAAATAATGTCCGAAGGTTTTGGACGTTATGCTAAATACATTATCCAAGACCGTGCTCTACCAGATATTCGTGATGGTTTAAAACCTGTTCAAAGAAGAATTATTTATTCAATGAACAATTTACAATTGTTCTTCGATCGTCCACATAAAAAATCAGCAAGAGTTGTTGGTGATGTTATTGGTAAATATCACCCTCACGGTGACTCATCTATTTATGAAGCATTAGTTAGAATGAGCCAAAGCTGAAAAAATAACAAGACTCTAGTTGATATGCATGGTAACAACGGTTCAATTGATGGTGACTCTGCTGCTGCAATGCGTTATACTGAATGTAGATTAAGTCAGTTCGGTCAACTAATGGTTGAAGGCATTAACAAAAACACTGTTAAGTTCATTCATAACTTTGATAATAGTGAAAACGAACCAACAGTGCTACCTACTTTATTACCAAACTTATTAATTAATGGATCAAGTGGTATTGCTGCTGGATATGCAACAAATATTCCTACATTTAACTTCAATGAAGTTATTGATGCAATCATAACAAGAATCGATTCACCAAATTGTTTCATATCAAGTATCCTTAAAGTTATGCCAGGACCAGATTTTCCAACTGGTGGTATCATTTTAAACACCGATGGAATAAAACAAGCATATGAAACAGGAAAAGGTAAGATTACTATTCGTGCTAAAATGACAAAACTTGATGCTAAGAAAATTGTCATCACTGAAATTCCTTATGAAACAAACAAATCGCAAATTATTAGAAACGTTGGTGAATTAATCGATAAATATGATGCATTGTGTGTTTCAGAAGTTTTAGACGAATCAGATAGAAACGGTATCTGTATTGCTCTTACATTAAAACAAGGAGCAAACTTTGATTTCATCAAAAACTTCTTATATAAGAACACTCAATTACAAATTTCTTATAGCATGAATATGGTTGCGATAAAAGATGCAAAACCATATCAAATGCCTATTTTATTTATCTTAGATTCATTCATTGAACATGCCGATAACATTTTATTATCATCTTCTAAATTTGATTTAAATAAAGCAACTGAAAGAAAAGAAATTATTGAAGGTTTAATTAAAGCAATCAGAATTTTGGATGATGTTATTGGCTTAATTAGACGTTCTTCTAACAAAGAAACAGCTAAGAAAGCTCTAATGGATAACTTAATGTTTTCTGAAAGACAAGCAGAGGCCATTTCTAATTTAAGACTATATCGTCTATCAAATAGTGATGTTACAGATCTTAAAAATGAATTAGAGGAATTAAATACTAAGATTTCTGAATTAACTTTGTTAATTAATGACAAACAAGTTAGAAATAACTTCTTAAAAAATAAACTAAGAGGTTACAAGAAAACATTTAATTCTCCTAGAAAAACTGAAATTAGTTCAGAAGAAGCCCAAATTGTTATTGATCAAGTTGATACAATCAAGGACCAAGAACAAATTGTTGTCATTACTCGTGATGGATATGTTAAAAACATTTCAAAGAAATCTTATGCAGGAAGTGAATTCAATCAATTAAAACTTAAAGAGAATGATTTACCAATTACGAAATTTATTTCTAATCAAAGAGATAAAGTTGTTTTAATTACCTCAAAAGGTAATTACATTTCTATTCCAACTTATAAGATTGAAATCACTAAGTGAAAAGAAATGGGAATCCATATTAATAACTTAATAACTTGTGATGCAAATGAAAAAGTCATTTATGCATTCAACTATAAAAATAATGTTGAAGATAATAGATGCTTAACCCTTGCTTCTAAAAACGGATTAATTAAACGTGTTTTAGTTAAATCATTAGGAATTTCAAAATTGACTAAAATTTCTATGTGCATGAATCTAGATGAAAATGATTCATTAGTTTCATGTTTATTAAGTGAAAATGATAATCCAGAAAATAAAATTGGTGTAGTTACAAAATATGGCATGGGACTTGTTTACAAGTCAGGACAAATTAGTGTTGTTTCAAAAAACGCTGCTGGTGTCAAATCTATTTCTTTGAAAAACAATGATGAAGTAGCAGCTATTATTGACGCTAATAATGAAAATGCTTTTGTTTTAATTTCAGCCATACAAGGAATGAAACGAATTAAAGTTTCTTCATTTCAGTTAGGAAATAGGGCAAATGTTGGCAGACACATTATTGCTCCAATTAAATCTAATCCAATAAAAGTTATTGCTGCATATACTCTTAATAATTCTTCAATTATTAACGCAATAGATACCAACCATATATGAAACATCTATTCACCTAGTGATATTTCAATTGGTGATGAAACAACAAAAGTTTCAATTATTAAAAACAAAACATTTACTGACACAACCGTTTTATATGAAGAAGGCACAACCGAATCTTCAATTCCTAATGACAACTCAAATGAAACATTTGTAGATGGCATTCAACCATCATTATTTGATAATGAAAAAAAATAATCGTCATTTTTTAATAAATTATTTTAAACCAAATGTGTTTGTTGAAAGTATCCAACAAATTGATGTTTTAACTTTCAAAAAGAATAATATTAAACTTGTTGTTTGCGATTTAGATAATACTTTAGCTCCTCACTTTAATAAATTTCCAATTAATACAGCTATTAATTTTTGTAAAAAAATTAAAGACAATGGGATTACCTTTATTTTAGCATCTAATAACTTTAAAAAAAGAGTTAGTGGATTTGCAAAAAAGCTTAAACCTGATGAAGTTATTTGAAGCTGTAAAAAACCGTTGATGTATAAAATTAAAAAAGTTATTAAAAAATATCATGTCAAGCCAGAAGAAGTCTTGTTTATTGGTGATCAATTCTTAATTGACATATTTTGTGCAAATAGATTTGGTGCAAAGAGTATATTAGTTTTTCCTTTAACTGATGTTAAATATCGTATTCAAAAAAATAAATTACTATCAATGATTGAAAAGAAAATTTATGAAAAAATTAGTCTAAATAACATCATCACTAATTCCCTTGAAAACCAATCATTAGATTCATATGAAATTATTTAACAAAATAAAATCTAATAATGATAAAATATCATTATTTAAAAATAAAAAAATGAAAAAACTTTTAATTTTTGGTGGAACATTTGATCCAATTCACAATGGTCATATAAAAATGTTATTAGGTGCAATTAAAAAGATTCAACCTGATTTATCTTTAATTATTCCTACAAAAAATCCACCATTAAAAGATTCAATTCCAACTGCATCAAGTAGAGAAAGAGTTGCAATGATTAATTTGGCAATTGCTAATCTCCCAAAAGTCAAAGTTTGTGACTATGAAATTAAATCAAAATCAAATTCGAAATCTTACACATATTTAACTATTAAATATTTAAAAAATATTTATAAGAATTATGATTTATATTTTTTAGTTGGAATGGATCGTTTAAATGATTTCGATCAATGAAAAAATTACGAACAAATTTTAAAAAACGTAACTTTAGTTGTTGCTGGAAGGGATAATCAAAAAGCTAAATTCGATAATGCAATCATGCTGTCTATTGATGAAACAAACATTTCAAGTAATCAATTAAGAAAATCACCTAATAAAAAATATCTTAATTTTAACGTAGTTAAATATATTGCCAAAAATGGTGTCTATGCTCGATCTCAAATTAAATCATTAATGTCTGATTATCGTTACCAACACACTTTAAGAGTGGCAAAAACTGCATTAGAAATTTGCTCAATTAAAAATAAAAACTTATCTAAAAAAGCATATATCGCTGCAATGTATCATGATGTTGCAAAAGAATTTAATCGAGATCAAATTTTAGAACTTTTAGGAAATAAATTCAATCGAAAAAGATTTCCTACTGCACATACATTACATGGTTGCGCATCTGCAGTTTATGTAAAAGAAAACTTTTTTATTAACGATAAAGAAATTTTAGATGCAATCTATAACCATGTTATTCCGCCAAAAAAACCTTCAATATTATCAAAGATAATATATTGTGCTGATAAATTAGAACCAGCAAGAACAAAAAAAGATATGCCCAATCGTGCGAAATTATTGGCTCTTGCTAAAACTAATTTAAATAAAGCTTATGAAGAAGTATTAGCCTACAATAAAAGTAGGTTCAATTAATTTATGTTAGGTATTATTGTTGCTTTAGAATCTGAAACTCCAAACTTATCTAATTATTTCGAAAAAATAAAAAAGATAAATATCAATGGATTTACATGTTATTTAACAGAAGTGTTAAAACGCAACGTTGCTATTATCTATTCTGGCGTTGGTAAAGCAAACGCTGCAGCTGCTACTATTTCATTAATTAACAATTTTAGTGTTAACACAATAATCAATGTTGGTTCTGCTGGATCTGTGAGTTCTAAGCTTACTCCTGGAAACTTTTTTGTTCCTAACAATGCACAATACATTGATGTCGATACAACTGGATTTGATTACAAAATTAATCAAGTGCCACACGAAAACGAAACATTTACTCTATCAAGCAAACTTTGTTTAATTATCAATGAAATAATTAAAGAATATCAATCAACTTTTACAAACGGAGACATTGGAACAAGCGATTCTTTTATTAATCAAAAAAATGTTAAAAATTTTCAATTACAAAAAGTTTTAGCTACAGATATGGAAAGTGCAAGTATCGCACAAATTTGTGCGAAAAATAAAATTGATTTTGCTTGTGCTAAATTTATTTCAGATTGTATTTATAGTGATGATGAAACAGAAAAACAATGAAAAAATACCGTTAATCAAAATAATAAATTAATATCAGAAGTTATTTACAACATTTGTTGTAAATACATCTATACTTTTGAACTTACAAAATAATGGGATTATCAAGAACTATTCCTGCAGCTATTAATTTGATAAACG
>CAMWQH010000026.1 GCA_947176435.1 uncultured Mycoplasmataceae bacterium | reverse complement strand
GTAGTAATACTAACATTAAAATGAAAAAATAGAGGCACAAGAAAAGTCTCTTTTTTGTCATATAAAATGTTTAAAATTTTTACAATATTTCTTTTAAATATTTAGCAGTATATGAAATATCATCATGACTTGCAACTTGCTCAGGTGTTCCTGTTGCTATAATTTTTCCACCTGCCTCACCACCATTTGGTCCAATATCAATAATGTGATCAGCACATTTAATTAAATCTAAATTGTGTTCAATAACAATAATGGTACTTCCTGCATCAACTATTCTATTTAAAACATTAATTAAATTTGCTATATCATGAGTGTGTAAACCCGTTGTTGGTTCATCCAAAATAAGAATTGTGTTCTTACCACTCTTTCTTTGTAAGAATTTAGCTAATTTTATTCTTTGAGCTTCACCACCCGATAATCTATCTGAAGGCGTACCAAGTTTTAAATATCCCAAACCAACATCATTCATTAATTGAATCTTATGGTGAATATTTGGAATATTCTTAAAGAATTCTAATGCCTCAACTACAGACATATCAAGAACATCATAAATTGATTTGCCTTTGTATTTGATTTGAAGTGTTTCTTCATTGTATCTTTTACCATGACATTCATCGCATGTAATGTATACATCTGGTAAGAAATGCATTTCAATTCTAATAACACCATCGCCTCAGCACTTTTCACATCTTCCCCCTGGAATATTAAATGAAAATCTTCCTTTTGTGTATCCTCTTGCTTTAGCTTCTGGTGTTGATGCAAATAATTCTCTTATATCATCAAACACACCAACATAAGTTGCCGGATTACTTCTTGGAGTCCTACCAATTGGTTCTTGACTAACCATAATAAGTTTATCAACATCTTGAGCACCAACTAAGCTTTTAATTTTTGGTGCTTTAACAAAAGGATTAAATACTAATCTTTGAATGTTCTTAGCTAGCGCTTCATTTATTAGTGAAGATTTTCCTGAACCTGAAACTCCAGTAACAGCAATAAATTTTCCTAATGGTATAGTTACATCAACGTTTTTAAGGTTATTTACAGTTGCACCTTTTAAAATAATTTTTTTACCGTTTCCTGATCTTCTTGTTTTAGGAACAGGAATAAATTTTTCACCTTTTAAATATTGACCAGTTAATGAATTTTTATTGGTCATAATTTCTTTTGGTGTACCTTTAGCTATTACTTTACCGCCAAATTGTCCTGCACCAGGACCAACATCAATAATGTAGTCAGATTCTAGCATTGTTTCAGTATCATGTTCTACAACTAGCAGTGTGTTACCTAAATCTCTCATTTTTTTGAGAGTATTAATTAACATTCTGTTGTCCTTTTGGTGTAATCCAATTGAAGGTTCATCTAATACATATAAAACACCAGTTAATGAACTACCAATTTGAGTAGCTAATCTAATTCTTTGAGCTTCTCCGCCTGATAAAGTCGCTGCACTTCTACTTAATGTTAAATATCCTAAACCAACATTATCCAAAAATGTAAGACGGTCAATAATTTCTTTAAGTGCAAGTTTTGCAATTTTTTGCTGATTCTCAGTTAATTTTAAGTCTAAAAAGAAATCAATCAATCTTTTAATAGACTGATTTGTTAAATCTATTATTGATTGTCCGTTGATTTTTACACATAGTGCAGCTTGTGATAAACGTTGCCCTTTACATTCAGGACAAACTTTTTCAGACATATATTTTGAATAGTATTGTCTCGCTTGTTCGCTTGATGTTTCTAGGTGTCTACGTTTTACTAACGACAAAACACCTTCAGCATAGTCATATTTACTATATACATTGCCCCCACTTGATTTTATAGTAATATCTATTGGTTCTTGAGAACCATACATAATAATGTCCATTTCTTTTTTTGTAAATTGACTTAATGGTTTTGTTTTAGAAATTTTGTAGTGTTTTAGCAATTGATCAAATCTTAATCAATCCATTGAAGTAGTATTAACAGTATTTTTAAAATAGTCTAATCCACCTTCATTAATACTTAATGAACGATCAATTATCATTTTGTTTTCATCAGGTTCATATGTAAAACCTAAACCTTTACATTTTTGGCAAGCACCTACTGGAGAGTTAAAAGAAAATAATCTTGGTTCAAGCTCAGGAATATTAAAACCACAGACTTTACATGCATGAGATTGTGAATACAAGGTTTCTTTTTCATTAACTAATACAACAACTTTGTTTTCACCATGTTTTAATGCAATTTCTACAGCTTCTGTTATTCTTAATTTAGTATCATTGTCTTTGTTTCCGATAATACGATCAATAACAATATCTATATAGTGAAATTTGTTTTTTTCTAATTTAATATCACTATCTAATGAAATTATTTCACCATCAATTCTTACACGCAAAAAACCTTCTGCTTTTAATTTATCTAATTCGTTTTTAAAAGTGCCTTTTTGTTTATATGCTACTGGAGAAAGAATCTGAATTTTATCATCTTCTTTAAAAGAATCAAATATCTTGTTAACTATCTGGTTAATGGTTAATGTTTCAATTTTCCCGTGTCCATTAGGGCAATATGGCTCGCCAATTCTAGCAAATAAAACTCTTAAATAATCGTATATTTCTGTAACTGTTCCTACTGTTGATCTTGGGTTATTTGATGTTGATTTTTGGTCAATAGCAATTGCTGGTGATAAACCTTCAATTGAATCAACATCAGGCTTTTCGTTACCACCCAAAAATTGTCTTGCATAAGAAGATAACGATTCTAGATATCTTCTTTGTCCTTCTGCATATATAGTGTCAAAAGCAAGTGAAGATTTTCCTGAACCAGACAAGCCCGTAATAACTACTAGTTTATTCTTTGGAATATCTACACTAACGTTTTTTAAATTATTTTCTCTTGCTCCGTGAACAGAAATGTAATTTAATGTTTTATCACTCATAGGGTAATTTATTTTACCACATAATGTGGTAAACATAAAGTAAGTGCACTATTTTTATTTTTTAGATTCTGTTTTAACTTCAGATTTTGACTTTTTTGTTTCTAATTTACCAGCATGTTTTTTTAAAAAATCATAGGTAAATTTAGAGTTCTCACTCACATATTCCTCTAATAAATCAGAATATTTTGAAAGTCTTGTCAACGCTTCAACTGTAGGCATTAACATTTCAGATTTATAAGTTACATCTTCAACTAAATAATCAGTTTTTTTAGAAACAATACCAATTTTTCTAAAAGCAATAATTGCATAAAAAAGTGCAATAATCAATAAAATTAAAGCAATTATCCCTAATGCAATAAATGTTATTTGAACTTGTTGTGACATATTTAATTGTTTGATAAGTATTATATTATTAGAATATACATTTAAAATATATTTATGGACTTCTTAAAAGCAAAAGAATTAATTTTAAATTCAAAAAATCTTGTAGTTTTTACAGGGGCTGGTGTCTCTGTAGAAAGTGGCATTCCACCATTTACAGGCAGTGGTGGTTTGTGAACACAATACGATCCTAAATTTATTGAATTAGATTATTTTTACAACAATCCTGAAAGTTCTTGAAAAGAAATATATAAAATTTTTTATCAATTTATGGATAAGGCTAAACCAAATTTTGCTCACAAAGAAATCGGTAGACTATCTAAAGAGGGTGTTGTCAAAGCAGTTATCACTCAAAACATTGATAACCTTCATCAAGATGGTGGTGCTACTAATGTTATTGAATTTCACGGAACAACAAAAACATTAATTTGTCCTAAATGTAACAAGGAATTTAAATCTGATAAAAAAATCCTTTCGTCTATTCCACCCAAATGTCCAAATTGTGGTACGGTTTTAAAACCAAATTTCGTTTTTTATGGTGAACAAATTAATCCAAGAGTCCACGATCTTGCATTTGATACAATAGCTAGAGCAGATGTAATCCTAGTAATTGGAACTTCAGGACAAGTAATGCCAGCAAATAGTCTACCTTATCTTGCAAAGCAAGAAAATAAAGAAATTAAAATAATTGAAGTTAACCCAAAAAAATCTACATTTACTGATGCAATAGTAGATTTATATTTCCCAATAAAAGCAACTGAATTTTTTCAAAAAATAAAATAATTATTCAATAGAAAAATTTTTCTTTCTTTGATAAACCGCATACCGCGCTAAACATCCAGCATAAACCAAAAGAATTGCTATTAACAATAAAGGTTGAATGAAATTGTAGATGATACTTTTAGCTGATGTATTTATTATGTTTAAATTAGTAAACGCTACAATAGTTCCATAAATAATACATACCACAAGATCGCATAAAAGAAAAAATTTAATACCTCCTCCTAGAGGTTTTTTATCATCTTTATAAATTATTCCTCATGTTACACTATTTTCTAAAGAAAAATTATTTTTTGAATCATAATAACCCATCATCCAACCAAAATTAGTAAATAATTTGTTGAAAAATAATGCAATTTTATCTTTTTTAATAAGACGTAATGCGATTCAAACAATTGTGCAAATAACAAAAGAAGGGATTCAATCAACAAAGAAGTGTGCTTTCAATACAAATGTTGAAGCACAAACCATTATCGAATAAAAAGAAACAAATAAAGTTAATAATGTTTTAATAATTATTTTCTTTTGTGTATCAAAAGAATGAGTTTTATCAAAAAAATTAAAATCTATTACTGCATACATTAGTAATATTTGATTTATACAATGATTACTAGGAAATGAAAGCAATGGAAAATTAGTATCTAGCATTCATCTCTCAATGTTGTTTCAAAAACCCATTGTACCTATCATTGCATCTTTACCATATTGTTGAATTATTTCTGAACTTACTGGAAAAGCAATTCCAATGATAAGTGAAATAATATAAACGAATATTTCAATACTAATTAATTTGCTAAATCTTCTTGATCCATAAATTACAAATAAAAAAATTGGTACTATAGTTCAAGAAGGTATAGCTGTCAAATAAAAAGCAGTAAATCAAGAAATAATTGGGATTTTATAATCACAGGTAATTAATTCAAATGGTTGATAAACATTACTACTTATATACGCTTTTTGTATAGTAACAACAAAATTACCTTCATAAGTTTGAATAAAACAAAAAATCACTGTCCAAATCAATCCAGCAAATAGACAGTGATGAAATTTTAATCAATTATTTTTAGTTTTTTGTAACATTACTTATCAAATTGAACTTTGATAGCAGGACCCATAGTTGTAGATAAATAAATTTTTTGAATGTATTCACCTTTAACGGTTGAAGGTCTTTTAGATTTGATGAAATCTAATAATGTATTAAAGTTTTCGATAACTTTTTCAGCAGCGGCTGACACTTTACCGATTGTCATATGAATGTTTCCATAGGTATCAGTACGGTAATTCATTTTACCTTTTTTGAATTCTTTAACTGCATCTAATGGTTTAGGTGTAACTGTTCCTAATTTAGGGTTAGGCATTAAACCTTTAGGACCTAAGATCTTACCTAATTTTGATAACTCAGGCATGAATTTAGGTGTAGTAATAATTACATCAAAGTCTAACCAACCATTTTTAATGTCAGCGATTTTATCGCTTCCGCCAAAATAATCTGCACCAGCTTCTTTTGCCTGTGCATCAGTAACATCGCTACTAATCAATAGAACTCTCTTAGTTTTACCAAAATAATGAGGTAAAGCAATTGTTCCTCTTAATTGTTGCTCAGCCTTAGTTGTATCAAGATTTAATTTAATAGCAACATCAATTGAAGAATCAAATTTTGTAATTGATGTTTTCTTTGCTAATCCTACTGCTTCTTCAATAGAATAAATTTTCTTAGTGTCAAAAAGTGACTTAGCACTTTTGTATTTCTTTCCAGGCATTATTTTTTACCTCCATTTTTAACAGGTGTTAAATCAACATCTTTAATCTTGATTCCCATTTGTTTTGCAGTACCTGCAATCATTCTTAATGCAGCTTCTTCATCATATGCATTAAGGTCAGGTAGTTTGTATCTAGCAATTTCTAAAGCTTGTTCTTTAGTAATTGTAGCAACTGTATCAATTATTTGATTTTTACCAGCTGTTTGAATTTTAGCAGCTTTCTTTAACATAACTGATGCAGGTGTAGTCTTAATGATAAAAGTAAAAGACTTATCTGAGAATGCAGTAATAACACATGGTACTACTTCTCCCATACGATCTCTAGTTTTATCATTAAATTGTTTAGTGAATTCAGCCATATTGATACCAATAGACGCTAATGCTGGTCCTGGTTTAGCTTGTCCACCAATTAATTGAATCTTAGCGATTCTCTTTATTTCTTTTTTAGCAGCCACAAGTAACTTCTCCTTTCTTATATATTATTTGTAAGTTCTCTACGTGGTTTATTGGCAATTTGCCTTCCACATGCTACTTAATTTGTGTATTTATTATATAAAGTTTTGAAAAAAAAGCAAATTTTGTTTATTTTGACTAATAATTATTAGTATGCTTTCAAATAAGAAAAGTCAAAAGTGATTTAATTTTCATAACTGTTTTTTTGGTGGTCTTCTATTTACTGTTTTGATTGTGTTAATGCAGACATTACAATCAAGTTTTTCTGGGTTTATCCAATTGGTCTATGAAAAAAATGCAAGTAACTTTGTTTTTGATTTAACTACGTGCGATTACAAAATACCAATTGCAACATGATTATCATTGTTTTATTTATCTGCGATTCCAACATGGTCAGTCTTCCCTATATTTATATACATAATTTATGGAAGAAAAAGATTTTCTAAACTTTTAACAATTGCTTTGTTTTGTTATTTAACAACTTTTTTGATTGATATAGTTTTTCCAGCAAATTGTACTGAGATACATAATTATGGAAAAACAATTTTAGAAGAGAAAACTGGTTTTTTTAATGAGCTTTCTTACAAAATTGTTTCTGATTCATTCCCTTGAACTTCATTTCCTTCAAATCATTGTACAAACCAATTAATTTTAATGTTTGCTATAATTGATTTTAATTTTGTAAGTAAAACGTTTAAAAAAGATACAAACTCAAAACTAACTATTAAAATCTTATTTACACTATTAGTTTCTTTTTATTCAGTATCTGTTTGTGCATCTACTTTTGTTCTAAAAACACACTATTTTGTGGACTGAATCCCATCATTACTTATAGTTTCATTGTTTTTTGTCATTTTTACCATTTTTGAAAATAATCCTATAACTAAATGAATTTATAAACAAATGTTGAATTTTAACTATGCTTTTTGATATATACCAAAATTATTTAATAATAAATATTTGAGTTGGGGGGGGATTCATCATCCTAAATTTAATAAATTACCAACAAAAAAACTAGCTAAACATTTTGTTTTATGAGATATTCTTATTTTGGTGTTTTATGACTTGATTTTATTTGTTATTTGAAATAGTATTTTAGTAATTTCTTGATTCTCAATTCCAGATTTTTATGCTAAACTTACTGCTTTTTGTTCAGTTACTAT
>CAMWQH010000025.1 GCA_947176435.1 uncultured Mycoplasmataceae bacterium | reverse complement strand
TATAAGATGTAATATTCATGTAATAAATGAATAAGAATAATGCTACTGCTATAAATGTTACAAAAATAGAAGATAAAGCTAAGAAAGAGATTTCTTTATCTTTAGATAATGAAATTATTGTTCTAACAATTCCTGAAAAGAATCCATAAGCCATCGCAACAACAAAATAACCATAATGAAACATTCCTGCAGTCATTCCTACTGTTAATAAATCTGTAAATGCACCAATAAACAAACCAATGATTGGGCCAAATAACAATCCACCAATTTTAATAAGTACACCTTCAATAGTAGATCTTCAACCAGGATAAGCTCTAAAGATTACCGCCATAAATCCAGCAGTCAAAAAAGTTAAAAGAATAATCGCAGCAATGGAAATAGAAATTACCATTGCAACGTTAGTAATTCCCTTAACGCTCATCTTAGGAAAAATGTAATATCTTTTCTTTAAGAAAACTCTGTAATAAATTTTTTTAATAAATAACAATAAGATGGTTGCGATAACAAATGCAGCAAAAATAGCTATAACTTCAATAGCTTTTATAGGACTTTTAGCAGCTGCATGTAAATTAGACAACATTAATCTATATATTATTAATAATTATAATTATCAAATTATTGGTTTTTTCTTATTTTTAACTAATATATCATTTATTTTTGAAAAATGTTTACATCCAAAAAATCCATGAGTAGCGCTCAATGGAGAAGGGTGCGCAGCTGTTAAGATGTAGTTATTTTTGTTTTTAATTAAAGGAATTTTTGTTTTTGCAAAATTGCCTCACAATACAAAAATCACTCCATTAATGTTTTTATCAATTTCTTCAATAATGTTGTTTGTAAATGTATTTCATCCAAATTTTAAATGCGAATTTGGTTTATCTTTAGTAACTGAAAGTGCATTATTTAGTAGTAAAACACCTTGTTTTGCCCAAGAAGCGAGATCACCAGTAGTCTTTATAACCCCTAAATTACTTTTAAGTTCTTTATAGATATTTTTTAGTGACATTGGTAATTTTGTATTGTCGGTAGCGAATGCTAATCCATTTGCCATATCTGGAATGTAATAAGGATCTTGTCCAATTATGACTACTTTAGTGTCTTCAAAATTAAAGTAGTTGAAACAATTGAAAATATTTTCATATTTTGGATAACAAATAAAATTAGAATAAGCATTGTCTACTTGTTTTTCTAATTGTTTTCAATATTCTAATTTTGTTTGTTTTTTAATTACTTCTAATCAAGAAGTAACGACATTAATTTTCATTATTTAGAAAGAATGTCTGCAATCTTTGCAACACCATCGTTTGAAAAGAAATTTTTAACAAATTCAATTGCTTCAGGTGTTGGTTTTTCATTTCTACTTGTTAATTTTTTAACTAAATTATTCATTTTTGTGTCTAATTTAGTTTTATCTAAAAATCAATTTGTGTCATCGCCATCTTTTTGTTTATAAACATCTTCATCAGCTAAAAAATATGAAGGATAAATCCCAACAACAGAGTTAAAAATAGGTAATTGCTCTTTATCATCCCCATTTTCCAAGTTATAAATACCATAACTTGCTAATCCAACAAATGTTGAAGATTTAATATCAGTATTGGTATCTAACAAAGGAACAGATTTAGGAATATTGATTTTAGTACCTGTTGTAGGTTTTAATGTTCAATTTAATGATGGTGTTCATGAATCTTTTGATTCACCTGTAATACTAAAAAATTTATTTCATCCTTTTGTAGAATTAATTTGAGATTTAACCTTGTTTTCATCTTGAATTAATCAATTGTTAAGTAAAAAAGTTTTATTGCTTGTAACAGGGTTGTAGTAACTAAATGATAAATCATTTATATTAAAAATAAATGGAATGTAATCGAATCCTGTAACTTTTTTTGTGTCATCTTCATCTTTTATTTGAGCATATGGGAAGTTTGAGTTAGGATCGGTTCAATCTTTATTTTCAACAGTTGGTAAAAAACCAAGACGTTTATCAGAATCATTATTTTGAACTATGCTAACATCGCAAGAAGATTGACCAAATTTAACGTGTGATTTTGAACTAGACATTAAATTTGATAAATCATAGTTATATTCTAAAAAATTAGAAAGTTGAGAATCAAGGTCTTCTATATTGCCACCATACAAAGTTTCTAAAGTTGAAGGATCTTTTGCTCCCCCATGAACATAGTCATTGACTATGTGCAATTGGTAATATAACATGTATGAAAACAATTGTGAAGTGTTAGAAGTAATTGTACTGATTGCAGTTGAAGTTGAGTAAATATTGTAGTTTCTACTATCAAAATGATTTTTAGGTTCACTACTTGTTGTATAAGTAAATTTTGTTAATTTACTATTAGTAGCACTTAATCATTCTGGATCATAAGGTTTAATGTCATCAGGATTAGATAAATTGTTTGGAGATGCATAAACATAGTTTGTAGTTGCAGCTTGTCCAGAAGATTGTGGTGTTAAATAATAATCATAATTTGAAGGTAAATAATCAATAATACTATTTTGATCAAAATCTTTTGATGTTGAAGATACAAAATTGTTAAATGGACCATTTTTTTGTTCTGATCCACCAACAATTACTGGTAAAAAGTATTGAGAAACTTTACCACATGAAGTTAAAGAAACCATAGGAACTGCTAAAATTCCTGCTATTCCTAATAAACTTAATAGTTTAATTTTATAGTTTCTTTTCATATTTATTTATTATATTAGTTTTCACCTTGTTTTACGATTTCTAAGTATTTACCAAATTGTTTATTAAACGTTAATTCAACTATTCCTGTTGGACCGTTACGGTGTTTGCTAATTGAATATTCAACAATTGGGTTCATATTACCGATTTGGTAATCATTTGTTTTAATTGTGTCTTCTTTATTATCTTGTTCATCAGCAAAACTTTCAGTTTCATTGTTTTTATAACTAATGAAAGTAACCAAGTCTGCATCTTGTTCAATAGCGCCAGATTCTCTTAAGTCTGAAAGCATTGGACGATCACCACGTCTTTGTTCAATAGCACGTGATAATTGAGCAATAGCAATAATTGGAGCGTTAATTTTTGGATCACGAGCAATTGCTTTAAGTGTTCTTGAAATAAAAGCAACTTCTTGTTGACGGTTCATTTGATTTGTAGATTTAGGACCACGAAGTAATTGCAAATAGTCAACAACAACTAATTTAATATTGTAATTGTTACTAATTTGTTTTAATTGTGATTGAATATCAAGAATTGAAACATCGCTTGAATCATCAATTAGGATTGGTAATTCATTTATTTGAGTAATTGAATCAGTGAATGCATGTCATTCGCTAGAAGAAATATTTTTAATATTTCTATAAGACAAGTCAATTAAACTATGCATTGATATTAATCTTTGACACAATTGTTCAGCTCCCATTTCTAATGAGAACATTACGACTACATCTTTTTTAGCTGTTGGATCATTTACTTGTTTTTTCTTAATATCTTCAGCAGCATTTAACAAAAAGTTTAGTGCTAATGCAGTTTTACCTATACCTGGACGAGCAGCTAGAATAATCAAGTCACCTGGTTGAAAGCCATTAGTGATTTTATCAATATCTTTATAACCTGATGTTGTTCCAAAATATCCACCATCAGCTTGATCTAAAATAGTATTTAACTTATCTTGATAAGAAGCAGTTATATCACCGATTCTTTTTAATTTAATGTTCTTTTTAGATCCAGCAATTGCCATGAACTCTTGTTCCATATTGAACATTTGATCAGTAAATACTGTTGGATCAAATTTAGTATCAACAATTTTTGCAGCAAACGCATCCATTTTTCTTTTAATAGAAGCATTTTTAATTAAATCTACATGGTCATCTACATCTACTGATGTAGTAAATTGATTGTATAAAGAAATAACAATGTCACTATATCCATCAAATTGTAATTCATCATGGCTATCTAAGTAATTAATAACAGTGTGAGGATCTACGGCCTTTGATTCTTTATTTAATGCTTGAGCAGCACTAAAAATAATTCCTAATTCTTTATTTAGGAAATCTTGTGGTTCAAGTTTGTTAGTGATGTTGTCTAAAACTTCTGGATCGTTTAAGATATCACTAATAACTTTTCTTTCTAAAGAACTGATTGATTTTTCGTTAAAATTTGCCATGTTATAGCCTCATTATTTTTCAGGTTTAACATTTATGTTAAGTTTAGCTACAATACTCTTGTATAGCTCAATTTGGATAATGTGAACACCCAAATCAAATTTTTTATCTTGATTATTAATCATGAACTTATCAATTGTAATTTGATGTTTCGATTTTAGTTCATCTATTATTTGAGTAACAGAAATTGCGCCAAATGTTTTGTCTTTATTAGTTTTTAATGTAAATTCAAGATTAATTTTTTCAATTTTATTTTTAATTTCAGTAAACTTTTTAACTTGTTCTGCTTCAAATTCGGCTTGCTTAGTTAATGTTTTATTTAAATCATTTAATGATTTATCATTAACCATTACTGCTAAATTGTTTTTAAAAAGAAAATTTTTAGCATAACCATCTTTAACGGTTACAATTTGATTAATTCTCCCTAATCCTTTAATGTCTTTTTTTAAAATTACTCTCATATTTACTCCTTATTTTTATTTAACTTATTTCAACTTAAGTAATAACAAAGTGTTAATAATACTCCACCAGCAAAATTACCTAATAATGACATCAATAAACAATTGTAGAACAATTGTCCAACTAATTGTGAATTACCATTAAATATTCCTAATAATCCACCCATAGTTGTTATATACATATTTGCAACAACGTGTTGGAATCCACATATTGCAAATGCAGTAATCATTAATAATGTTGCAAAGAATCCAACTAATTTATTATCAAATACATTAATGCAGATCACAGTTCCAACAACTAATACATTTGTAATGATTCCTGAAAGGAATGTTTTATACCAATCTAATTGAATTTTAGCAATAGCTACTTCTGTTACTTTTGCTTGTGCTTCTTTATCTAGTATTCCAATTGCTCAAATAAGCAAAACAATTGCAATTGATCCAATGTAATTACCTACAAATGTAAGTAATAAATCTAGATAAAAACGTTTACGACTAATTCTTTTTGTAATCACTGGTGCATATACTGCACAATTTCCAGTAAACAAGTTAGCGCCTACAAACATGCACATTACAATACCAGTACAGAATATAAGTGAGCCAAAAAATTTAGTAAGAGCATCATCAACACCACCCGTTAGTTTCTTTTCAATAACTAACATTGCGGTATAACCAATTCCAACAAAAAAACCAGCTAAGAATCCATAAATAAGTTTAGTGATTCAATGTCATTCAGCTTTTGAAAAAGCATATTGCTCTATTTTTATCCAATTTTTATTTGGCATAAAACCTTCTATATTGTTTTATTCCTTAATGAAAGGTAATAAAGCAACAATTCTTGCACGTTTGATTGCATTAGCAATCATTCTTTGGTGCTTTGCGCAACAACCAGTAATTCTTCTAGGCAAAATCTTACCATTGTAAGAAATGTACTTAGAAAGTAATTCTGTGTCTTTATAGTCTACAAAATTTATACCTTGTTGACATAAAACACATGGTTTTTTACGTAAAAATGTTTTAAATTTACGTGGTGCAGGTTTTGTATTTTTAGTTTCCATTATTTATCTCCTTCATTTAACTCATCGAATCATTCGATTTCGTCATTATTATTTTCATATTTTGGGGCATTAATCTTTTGACTAGACATTTCTTTATTTGTTACAACATTAGTAGAAAATGCTTCATCAATAGATTTTTTTGGTTCATCAGCAACTGATGCGTTTGCAAATTCGTTGTTTTGTCTTCTAGAACCAATTGAATTGATTGTATCAATTACAATATCAGTACTAAATACTGTTTGACCAGATTGTTTAGAGACATAACTTGTTCTTCTTAATTGACCATCAATAGCAACCAAATCACCTTTCTTTAAGAAAGTATTAATAAAGTTAGCTGGATTTGATCAAGCAATGCAAGGGAAGAAGTAAGTTTCATCTTTTTGCTTATTGTTGTTTACAGCAATAGTGATACGTGATTGATTTGTACCTTTTGCTGTAACTGTAGCTAATGGGTCAGCAACAAGTCTACCCACTAAGAATACTTTGTTCATATTACTTTTCTTCTTTTTTAGCTAAAGAGTTTATCTCTTTAAGTTCTTGCATTTGTTTTTCTTTAGCTTCTCTTTCAGCAGCAATCTTAGCCATTCTTTCTTTATATTTAGTCATTTTAACTTTGCTACGTTTAACTTTTTTAGGGTTTTTAAGAGCGTTAGCACCATAATCTTTGTCAAGATTGATTACTAATTGTCTAATAACCGCTTTGTCAATTAAAGCTAATCTTCTAAATTCAGCAATTTTAGTTGCATCTTCTAAAGAAAAGTTTAATTGAGTGTATCAAGCTTTAGATAAGCCATTGATCTTGTATGCAAGATCTCTAAGACCTAAAGATGTTTCTTTATAGTCTTTTTGTTCGCTAAATAGTTCAGTTAAGTTCTTGATAGCTTCTTTTGATTTTGCTTCATCAAGATTACCATCAACTAATAGCATAATTTCATATTTCGCCATAGTTATAATCCTCCTTTATGGGAAATGCCTATTAATAGGCAAAGAATTCATTTAACTAATATTCAATGTCCAGTTAAATGTACATCTATTATATAAACATTAATAATTTTTTTTAAATTTTGTTGTAAAAAAAAAAAAAAACAAGTATAAATATTCTTATAGGAGATAAATATGAACAAAAAATTAATCAAAACTATCGCAAGTATTACTTGTGGATTAGGAATTGTTGCAACAATTCCTTTTGCAGCTACAAGCTGTGGGTCTTCATCAGATGTTGTACCTAAAAATGCATTACATTATGATGTTTATGATATTCAAAACAATAATTTATTGGGGTTTAAAGATGGAATTGATTTATCTGAATATGAAAATATATGCGATACTATACAAATTCCATCAAAAGTAACAAGCATTGCTGACAATGCTTTTTGTATTGTTTCATCAGGGACAGGATCATCAACAATCCCATCATTTATTAAAAAATTAATTTTTGCTGAAAATTCTAAATGTTCTTCAATTGGATCTGTTGCTTTTGCTCTTTCAAAACTGTCTATTATTGACCTTCCAAATTGTCTAAAATTAATTAATGAAGGTGCATTTTATCAATGTTGAGCATTAAATTCTGTAATATTCCCAAGTAGTTTAACACAAATTAACAATGATGCTTTTTTTGAATGTAAATCATTAACTTCTATAATATTCCCAAGTAGTTTAAAGACTATTGGTGAAAGTGCTTTTTGTACGTGTGAAAAATTAATTAATATTAAGTGAGATTTACCTATTGATTATAAAACCGAAATAAATATTGGAAATCATGCGTTTGGCGGTATTTCTTCAGAAGGACAAGTTGAATCTTTAAATAAGAAAATTGCTTCATCAC